>JAKVCH010000248.1 GCA_022447485.1 Polyangiaceae bacterium
TCGGGCTCTTGCCAAGATCCGAGCCAACGAAGTTTTGGACTTCTTTCGGGACCGCCTCGATGAGGCAGAGGAAGGCGATCGACTAGCCATTATCGATGCACTCAGCCTGCCTCCCACCTTCGAAAATGGCGGTCAAGCTCTCTTGGAGAAATTCATGGACAAGGCGAGCGGACTTCTTCGGCTCGCTGCGGCGCTCTCCACGTCGCGAGCGAGTTCGTCTTCAGCTCAAAGCGCACAGCAGGCAGATCGGGTTCTTCGAGACTTCGCCCAAAACGGGACGAGCTACGAACGACGTCGAGCCTTGGCAGCCCTACTCCTCGATACCAAGCAAAATCAAGAGATCTTGATCAAAGCGACAGAATCAAGCGACAACTCTGTCAAGGTTCTTGCCCTCTCTCGACTTGCACAAGTCAGCCGCGACCCTCAGCCGCAATTAGATGCACTTCTGAAAATGGCAAAAGATAATTCAGAAATCGGGCTCAGCGCCCGGATGGCGCTCGGTGCTCGCGGCGACCAGCGAGTGTATCCGCTGCTGGTACAACAATCTCAATCAACCTCACCCTCTCATCGACGACTCGCCGCGATTGCTCTGCTGAAACTCAAGACATTCGCTCCCCTCGGCCCACTGATTGTTGACGCTGATCCACAAGTGCGACGCCAAGTCGCCTGTCGCATTCGTCAAGGCTCCTGAACCCCCTCGCCGACCGCGCTCGATAAAAAGCTCACTCGGCCCCATGGGATTTCAAAACCAACCACGCTAGATTTGGATCTTCTTCCAGGAACTTCCGGCAAACTTACTCACCATGATCACAGTAAGTAAAACAATATAGACCGCAGCGGCAGACCAGATACCCATCAAACCAAATTCGAGAGTAATACCCAATATCCAGGCCAAGGGAACAAGACAGGTAAAGTGGAGGATGAGCTCGACGACCATCACAAAGACACTATTCCCTGCCCCAAAGAGTGCCTGAGTGAGAATCATGCCGACGGCGATCATGGGAGTCAAAATACCCATCATCTGCAACGGACCGAGAGCGGCGTCGCGAACAGCTTCACTGCCCGTCACAAGGTTCAGAATCTGTTCAGGGAAAACGATTCCTTCGAGAAATCCCACCACTCCGAAGATCAATAGGCCCAAGCGCACAGACACCCAACCAAAATGCGCGGCCTTTTCGGCGTCTTTTTCTCCGAGGGACTGACTGACCAGAGTAGCCGTCGAAGTTCCGAAAGCGAGACATGCGGTGAAAGTCAATTTAAGCACGCCAACGATCACAGTGGTTGCAGCGCTATTCACTGCCTCGCCGCTTGAGCCCGGGCAGTCTTTGGAGACCATCTGCCCCCCTTGCAGGGCATCCAATTCAGACACAATCATGGCAAAAAGCGCGAAGCCACTCATCACAGCAATGGTTGCTACAGCCGAGGGCACAGACAGATTTAAAATCCGTTTAATAATCGAGAAGTCGAGCTTCTTCAGGGCGAAGGGATGATAGGGGAGACGATAATCGCGCAGCGTTGCCCAAAAAACCAGGATGAAGAGTCCCACCCAGGTCGACGCAGCGGCGGCGACCCCCGCACCCTCCATGCCTAAACGCGGTAAACCAGCGTGCCCAAAGATCAGAAAATAGCAAAGCACAACATTGATGATATTCATCACTATCGCACTCCACATATGAACATGGGTTTTTCCTAGGCCGTCAAAAAATGATTTGAACGAAAAGGTAACGACCATCGAAGTGATGCCGAGTAGACGCCAAAAAAGATAGGTTTCCGCTTCTGCACGAACCTCAGGGACCTTGATGAGGAGACTCAACAGACTGGGCATGACAGCAAAACCCAGCAGAGTGAAAAGAATACTCGCAACCGTTGAAAAAACCCATGAATTCAAAAGTACGGCACCCGAACTCTCGGGCTGTCCCTCAGCGAATCGACGCGCGGTCAAAGCCTGGGTTCCGACAGACACCGCGCTCAGGGACCCACCGAAGGCCCAGAGCACAATCAATGATGGTAGGAGAGCAGCCTGAGCATTAGAGCTTTCAGGACAAGGCAATTGTGAAAAGAAGACGATATCGACTTCATTCACAACGCTCTGACTCATCATGGCAAAGACAGTTGGTAACGCTAGCTTGAGGACAAGGGCGTAAGGGTTACCTTGGGTGACGATATTCTGGGCGGGAGGAGGTGGGGCAGCCATGGAGAAATCTCAGAAAGGGCCCAGAACACCAATCGCTCCAGACGCGACCTCTCATAGCCCGCGCCACGCCCTCAACAAGGGTTCTGAATCAAATTGAAGAGCTTCAGTGTAAATTCTTGATAAATCAGCGCCTTGCGACCCGTTTTTCAAGGTAAGCCTGCAAAATTATCTTCGCTCGCTGATTATCGGGCTCGAGCTCGACGGCCCTTTTCAGGCTAGCCACTGGATCTCCCTGAAGTGTTGCCGCCTCTAACTTTGCCAATTCGATGTAGTCATCCGCGCTTCCGCGCCGGACCACAACGGACTTGGCAGCCGTGAGGGCTTCGCCCCAGGCCTTGACTCCTCGCGCGGTTTTGATGAGCGCCGCATGGACGGGAACACTTTCGGGATGCTTATGAGCGAGCAATTTCATTTGATGGTGCGCTTTGATGGCTTGATTGTCTGACTGCAATCGCAAAGCCGCCGTCACTTCTTTCTCTAAGCCTTTGTTCACGCTCGGCTGAACCCGGGCTGGCGACGATGCGCTCGAGGTCGATGCCTGCGCGATCGGCATATCTTTTTCAGAAACAAGCTCGCGAGGGCTCGGCACAACGTGCTCTTCTTGAGCCATCGACTCAAGGGCGATTGCCTGGCTCAGTACTTTCTCCTCGGCGCTCGGCTCGACCTGCTTGCGCAACTCGGCCTGCTGCACCAAAACGCTGAGCGCAGATGATTCTTTTGCTGAACTCTCTGACCAGCGGTTCAAAAGCGCGACCGTCCCCATCACAAGAAAAAATGAAGCCGCAACGGCTGATTTCCAAAGAAACACCTTTGAAACTGGCTTCTTTGCAGGGTCGAGCTGGCAGAGAAGTAATTCATCGGCGAGACGCTCGGCACTCGACGGACGATGAGCTGGCTCACGGTCCAATAGGCTCATGACGAGCTTCTCTAAACGTCGGCTAATGCCTTCGTTGAAAGATGACGGCTTAGGAGGAACAACCGTAATTTTCGCTGTCAATAAAGCCGCAAGAGTAGGAGATCCCTCCGGCCCTAAAACATGGGGCAAACGTCCGGTGAGTGCCTCATAGAGAACGCCGCCCAGAGAATAAAAGTCACTACGAGCATCAGCTACCGCACCCGAAGCTTGTTCTGGTGAAATATACTCGGGAGTACCAACAACCAGTGGAGCATCTTCGCCTTCTGGGCTCGACTGCTGACCAATTTGGGCGACTCCAAAATCGAGCAACTTGACGTCTCCAGATTGGGTCAAGAAAATATTCGATGGCGTGATATCCCGGTGGATCACCCCTGCTCGATGAGCACTATCTAGGGCACGCGCAACTTTCTCGAGATAAGAAACAGCTTCCTTGGGTTCGAGTGGTCCACGCGCAATTCTCGCTTCTAGAGTCTCTCCTCGTAAAAGCTCCATCGCGTAGAAACACCGCCCATTCGCCGAAACACCAAAGTCGAAGATATGGACCAAGCCAGGATGTTTCAAATTAGCTAGAGCTCGCGCCTCAGCACGGAATTGTCGGCGCATCGAAGTACTGCGCGACTTTTTCTCGGGTATCAATTTCACCGCAACCTCCCGACCTAAATCGAGATGACGGGCTCGCCAAACTTCGCCCATTGGCGAAGAAGATAATTCTTCTTCCAATCGATAACGAGTACCTGGGAGAAGGGAGTCAAACTCTTCTTCAAGCTCAGGCGTGGCTGGTGAAGGCTCGGGGATTTCCGGACGAAAAGGTAAAGCTTGGGCCGAGGTGCCTTCCTTTAAATAGTTTCGGGCATGAGCCACGCGACGACTGAAATCTGCCCGGGAACGAGCAGGTTCTGCCGGGTAGAGTTTCTGCATCATATGAGAAATACGCCCCCGGACGCTCCTCTCTCCGTTGGCAAGAGAAGGAGCCAACTTCAAGATCGCAACCATTTCAGACGTCGCATCACGAGCCGATTGATAACGCTCCACAAGTGATGTTGTTGTTAATTTCTTGAGGACCAAGTCCAAGTCAGCTGGTGCTCCGAGAGAATCTGCGATCGCAGGCAAACTCTTGGTGCCCGCAGCAACGGACGCCTGATGCTCAACCGCATCTCCCTGCAGGAATCGTCTGCCAGCAATTAACTCCCAAAGAATCACTCCGAGAGCGTAGAGATCTGCCTGCGGCCCGCCCGGTATTTGTCGCGCGACTTCAGGAGCAACGTACCCAGGCTTTGCATAGACAACTCCTGAAACCGTACGGCAGCGACGATTTTCCCCCCGAGCAGTGCCAAAGTCGATGACTTTCACATCCCCACCATAACCAACCATCACGTTTTGCGGGCTCAAGTCACGGTGGGCAATTTCTAAAGCTTGGCCATGAGCATCCTTGCGTTCGTGTACGTGGGCCAAAGCATCGGCAAAACTAATGCCGACAGCGAGTGCATCAGCCCAGCTTAAAGGCAAGCCTACTTGTTGAGCTCGACTCAACAATTCCCCCAGATGACGCCCCTCGATATACTCCACAACCGCGTAGGGTCGATCGTTGGCTGTGGTATTCGCCTCGAGGATTTGCGCAACCCCAGGATGCTGCAGTTGGGCTTGTACCCTGGTTTCATCTAAAAACCGCGCACGAAAGCTCTTGTCTTCCTCATGCTCTGGACGAATCGTCTTCACAACACAGGGGCGTTCTGCGCCCTCGATACCTCGCGTCGCAGCCAGATACACCTCACCCATACCTCCTTGCGCTAGTTTTCGGAGCAGAATCAACCGCCCGAAAGCACAGGGAAGCTCAGCTTGGAGAGAGCTAACCATTTGATTTTCTTCAGGTTTACTTGTTGATTCTGGGGAAAGCATGGCCCCATAGTGCCCATGTAGGATAAAGTGGGCAACATAACGACATACTTTTTTCTTCTATGACCGTGAATCACTTCATGAAGTGGAATAGAGTTTGAATATCAAAGGTTGTGTAGCGGCTCGCAGTTAGTAGGCTGCCCCCGCGTTCATGCATCAACAGAGTCTCTTCCAGCATCAGCTAGGCCGTCCGGCTGCTTTTTTGAAAAGTGGGTCGCGGATCGGAGGCTTACATCCGAGTAAAAATCAGGTCCTTCGAAACCTGCACGCCCCACGGATGACTCAGCAAAGAAACGTCGACCTAGCCTTCTTCTTCAGCACAATGCTGTTCTTCATCAGAACACTGGGCG
>JAKVCH010000249.1 GCA_022447485.1 Polyangiaceae bacterium
TATCGTCACTTCTGTGAACGGCTTTCGCTTAGAGAGGCCGACAGATGGGCTAGAGGCATTTGCATCGCTTCGTGGAGCTGAGTCGTTGGATGTCGAGTACTTGCGCTACGGAGAGAAAATGCATCTCAGCCTGCCGATTCTCGGCAAACAACAATCAGACCCTCCACAGGCCGCTCAGCAACAGAAATCCCCTCAGGGGGGCTCTGCTCAAGGGCAGGAACGTCCGGCGCCAAAGTCAGACGAATTGCCTTAAGATAGGGAACAGGAGCTCAGCTGAAACTCAGCAATGCGGCTCATCAATTCTTGAAATCGTGCTCGGTTCATTTTTGCGCCGCTTGTGAGCCAGTCGATATGTTGCTGGGGTTTTTGGTCATCTTGAAAATGCCCAAGCATATCGAGATGATCACCATCGAATATACCGACGAGTTCACCCCATTTCATGCTGAGCGAGGGCACGATTCCGTCGTTATCCACATCCCCGATAGAGCGTCCGAGCCGAGCTTCAGCGACCCGTAATTCTTCGGGCGATAAATGGGCATACTTGTAGCTCTCGTGGCGCTGACCGGTGAACTGGTAGAGAGTGGAGTAGAGAGCTGCTGTGAGCGCAGTGTAGGGCGAGCGAATGCGACGAGCAGCCCGTAGACTGGCGGGGCGCGGAGCTGCCGCCAAGATAGAACCATAGCGAACGTGTTCTGCATTCTCCACAGCAGCATTGAAGAGGTCCATGGCCTCGGGCGTGATTTGAATCACAGCGCCCTGGTCAGTTTGTACCTTATCGAGATAGTCTGTGATTTCACTCCTCGCCTCTTGATCGACAAAGCGCAGAATGCCTCCCGTGAGTTTTGAAAAGACCTTAAGATCTCCTCCAGCGATTGCATCAATACCGCCGACAGCGGCCAGCAGACGGGAAAAAATGGCCAAAGATGGTTCGCCCAAGCGGAGGGATATCACGGTGAGCAGGCTCAGCGCATAAAGCATCCGTGTCCCAGAGACAGTCGCAAAGTAGCTGGCGAGAGGCGTGCCGAAATGAGGTGTATTTAACGTGAGCAGGGATTGGGTTTGCCTTTGCCAGACGCGGTCTTCGGGAGCTAGCCCGAGCCGTATAGAAGGAGCGAGGGCGAGACGAGCATCCAAGCCACCTGTGGAGTGCCCAAGTAGGTGTATTTGGTCTTGGGGCGAGGTGCAGCGGGCGACCGTTCGCGCGAGAGTTCGCGCTCGGTTTTTTAGTGATGAGGTTGGGGCTGGCAGAATTTCGTGAAATTCGACGCGCTCATCCGCTCGCTCATAATTTTGCGCGAGAGCCTTTTTTACGTGGCCAAAGTAGTCGTAGCCGGCAAGCTTTCCGAAGCCGAAGAGCCCTGGAATCAGAAAGATTTTATGAGAGATTTTGTCACCCAAGAAGCAGTACCTCGTTTCCGAAGACTCTAGGCTATTTTGCGGAAAAAGGCCTATCTATTTGCTGAAGAGCAAAGGTCGTCCTTTCCCTGGACTGGGAGGGCCATTTTGAACTTGCAAAGGCCGAAAATTGCAGAAAAGCGTTGGTTGGAGGTACTTTTCGCCCTAAGACACCCCGAGATGTTTCAGCCAAGCAATAATCGATCATTATTTTGCGAAATAATTGCCCTCGCCCTAATCGGCTTGGCCAGTGCTAGCGCATGCAAGCCAAAGATTGGTGATGATTGTATTTTGGATCGCGATTGCTCACAAATTGGCGATAGAAACTGCGATACGAGTCAGCCGGGGGGGTACTGTACTGTCTTTAACTGCGATCCGGTGAGTTGCCCTGAAGACGAGTCGGTCTGTGTGGCGTTTAATAACACTCCTTCTACGGTTCCCGGCTGTGGGAACCTAGGAAAAACCTCACCCTATGCTCGTAGCTTTTGCATGAAGACTTGTCGGTCCGATAGCGACTGCCGAGGCTCCTACATCTGCCTGGATATCGCCGAAGAGAACCCATGGGGGGCTGATGTGATTCAGAAAGATCCAGAGCGTACAACGGTATGCGTTTACCCCGAAAGTGCTGCTGCTATCCCCACGGGTGACGGTACGGGCGGGCGCTCGAACGGTGTCTGTCAGGAAGCAGCTGGGTCGCTTGGCGGTGCCGGTGGACAAGACGGCCGTTGAGTTTACTGGTGACCGGGAATAGTGAATCGTCGAAGAACCGTTGACTATCTAAAAGTTAAGCAGGGACGGTGCGAAGGCAATCACCACATAGTAGATCACGTAGCGAGGAACCCGGAGGAGAGTGAGTTTCCAAACCAGGGAAAATGGGACCTTTAAGATTCCGGAACTCCAGCAAGTGATTGAGAAGGGGAGAGGTGTGAGGGCGCCAAGAGCCACTGCCCAACCGCCAAACCGATAAATTAAGTGGGCATTGCTTTCTCGAAACCTTTCGAAAAACGTTCGTCCCCAAGTTGTTTTGCCGAAGTAGCGTCCGAGAAAGTAGCCGAGCATACCAGCAAAGCTACTGACTACGCCGATAACGGGTATCAGCCAGAGCCAGTGTTGGTGCCAAGTACTTTGGCTGATCAGTAAAAGGACGGTGTCGGGGGGGAACGGACTCACTACGCAATCAGAAATGAAAATGATCGCCACCAGCCCGCCAAGGCCGATGGTATCGAATACCAATTGCGCGAATTGCTGAATTTGGTCGTGGTAGAGGTACACGCCCAGGGCCGCGCCAGCTCCCAAGAGGATCAGACTGCCAATCAGCTGGAGAAAGTTTTTTCTGATGAGCTGCTGGAGATCGGAATCTGTATCTTGAAGGCGTTCAGTCATAGCGCACGCCCGATAAGTCGTTGGCGTTCTCCTCTGTGATAGCTAGGCTAGCGCTCGTGTTCAAAATAGGAATGCTGCCGCGAAAATTCTCTGCAGCGCAGCGGGACTTAAAACATTCGCAGGAGAGAGTTCGTCTTGAAGCTATTGCCGATCTAGCTCGTTCTAGCGATGGTGAAAAGGCTGCGGCAAGAGAGGCTCTTGCCGGTGTTTTACTGGATCCAGTTGCTCAAGTGCGCGCCAAAGCGTTGGTTGCTCTTGCTGATTTGGGGCGCTCAGACCGGTTAGAGGATGGGTTCTTGTCCATTCTGAACGCTGTGAAGAGCTCTTTGACTGACCCGAGTGAGATGGTGCGACAGATGGCCTGTTTAGCTATTGGTGAGCTGGGTCAGCCCGAGGATACAGCGCTGACGTCTGCCCTACGACCGTTTTTGCGCGCCACGGATCCTGGGCTGCGCTTTCAATCGCTGAACGCCTTTACTCGTCTCCGCGGGCAGGGGTGGGCAGGGGAGTTAGCCCTCGCGCTTCAAGATAGAGACCCTTATGTCTGTCGGATTGCTTTGCGCTTATTGGACGAAGTCGCCGTCGAACACGGAGCTCAGTGTCGTCAAGAAAGCTCTCTTGAAGCCCATTTACGTGCCTTGCTGTCAGCGGATGACCTGCTTAATTCAGCTCTGGCTGAAATTGCTCTTTTCGATCTGGGCTACGACGTAAAGTTGAGGGCGACCCTGAGGGTGTTAGGACGAAAATTGCGTGGGGCGGAGCCCGTTGATGTCCAGGCAGCGATTGAGACTGTTGCCTTTGCTGGCGAAACCTTAGCTCTTCCGCTCCTGCGGCGACGGGCCTTTGGTTTATTCGGAATCAGTTGGGATCCATTTCGCTGGCTCGCAATTGCTGCGCTCGCGCGACTCGACGATCCCCAGGGGCAAGAAGTTTTGGCCAAAGGGCTGCGAAATCCTAAGGAAACGGAGCGTTTTGCGGCCCTGCAGGCTTTAATTACTATTCGACTCGCTTCCATGGAACCAGAAGTGAAACTTGCTCGAGAAGAAGGTCATTCTTTTCCCGACGAATTGCTCAAGATGCTTGCTGAAAGCGCTGGTTTTTCTTCCTGAGATCTTGCCTGCTGCGTCGGGTCGGCTATGCGGCCCCTATGTCAGATCAGTACGAGGCAATTGTTCTTGGTGGCGGCCCTGGCGGCTACGTATGCGCGATTCGATTGGCCCAGCTTGGAATTAAGACGGCCTGCATCGAAGAAGAAGAATATGGTGGCGTCTGCTTGAATTGGGGCTGCATTCCTTCGAAGGCGTTGATTGCCAACGCTCATTTTTATTCCAAGGCCGCCACGATGAGCGAGCATGGCATTGAGGTGAATGGCATCTCTGTGGATCCTGAAAAAATGCAGGATTGGAAGAATGGCATTGTCAACAAGCTAACCGGCGGAGTACGTGGTCTCCTCAAGGCGAATGGCGCAGCTATTATTGAAGGCCGTGGAAAGTTAGTCGCTCGTGATGTTGTTGAAGTTCAAGCGAAAGATGGCTCCATCAAGAGAATTTCCGCTTCGAAAGGAATTGTTGTCGCAACAGGGTCGGCAACAATTGAAGTGCCCGGACTTGAGTTTGATGGGGAGCGAATTATCGGAGCTCGAGAAGCTGTCAGTCTTCGTAAGATCCCCCAGCGCTTAGCCGTTGTCGGTGGCGGGGTGATTGGTCTCGAGCTTGGGATGGTCTATCAGTCTTTTGGAACTGAGTTGACGGTCGTGGAACTGACTCCCAACCTTTTGCCGGGCATCGATCAGGACTGTGTTAAGGTGGTCGAGCGCTCCATCACCAAGCACGGCGGTAAAGTGTTGAAGAATACTCGCGCTGACGGAGTCGAGAAGCGTGACGATGGCAGCGTTGTGCTCAAAGTCACAACCGGCGATAAGTCTGAGGAAGTCGTTTGCGATCAAGTTTTGGTTGCAGTGGGCATGAAGCCCCGCTCTCGTGACATCGGCCTTGAGGAAGTTGGCGTAACCATTGACCCTCGGGGATTCGTTCAGACCGATGAGTTCTGCAAGACGAATGTCGAAGGCATTTATGCCATTGGTGATGTCAGTGGTGCTCCTATGCTTGCCCATAAGGCGTCCAAAGAAGGAGAGGTTTGCGCGGAAGTTATTGCTGGCAAGAGCGCGGCGAAGGATTGGACGACGATTCCGGGCATCGTTTTCACCCATCCAGAGATTGCGACGGCGGGTATGAGCGAGGCTGAGGCCAAGGAGCAAGGGATTGACTACAAGGTCGGTAAGTTTCCATTTGCAGCTTTAGGTCGAGCGATGAGTATCGCCGAAACTGACGGTTTTGCTAAGACCCTGGTTGAGGCGACGACGGGTCGTGTGCTGGGTATCTCCATTGTCGGTCCGTCGGCTTCGGATCTTATCTCTGAGGCCGCTCTTGCGGTAGAAATGGTCGCGACTGCCGAGGACCTCTCTTTGACGGTGCATCCTCATCCGACTCTCGGAGAGGCTTTGATGGAGTCGTCAGCCGCGGCTCTTGGACATGCGATTCATATCGTGAACCGCTAACTGGCATTCGAAAAATC
>JAKVCH010000025.1 GCA_022447485.1 Polyangiaceae bacterium
GAACCCTACGATTCGAAGAGCCAAGGACGCCCTGGAAAGAGTCACCGTCTATCAGCCTTTGGCCGAGCTCAATCAGCATCTTGATGAACTAAATCTCATGGACTCTTGAGTCAACTCGACAGAAAAAGGCACAGCCCCATCGCCCAGCAAGCCTTATCAGTCCTGCACTGAAACCGAAGATGAGCTTAGTTCGTCTTCACAGAAGTATTGAGGTTTTCGGAGGGCGACGCCTGCAACATGCGCCCTTGCCATTCGCGATCGTAAAAGCCCATACGAACCCCCTGAGATAAAAACTCAGAAGCTTTTCTCAGAAACTCCTGGGCAAGTTTAGGTTCCAAAAAATAGTCTAAATATTGACTCTTCAAGCCAAAGCCAGAGCCGATCAAAACCACCGAAGAAAACTCATTCCTGAGGTGTTCTTCCAACTCTCTCGCTGCTTCAAGACGCGCGGCGCCGCTGAATTGACCTTGCCATTCAAGCCAGACCAAGCGCCTCGAATCTTGGGTGAAACGAGAAGAAGAGAAGGCGGTGCCTTCAAGGGCTGACTTCAAAGCCTCAGGTAGACAAGTCGATGCGTAACATCTTTCGGCCTGAATCACGTCGCTCTGATGAACCGGCAATTCAAATGCCAACCAATCCTCCTTGGATTCCTGCGATTGCAGTGGAGGGAGCTGGGCTCGAATTCCATGGACCGCCTTGGAAAAGAGAGCATCGAATTCCTGCCAAGGCCAGGTCTCGGCACTCTGGCTATCACGTACCATCATCAAGCCAGACTGACGACGACTTCTAATTATATCAATATGACTCACCCAACGATCAAGATTCACTTCTCCAACGAGTAAGTTAAAGAACTCATCGACTGCATTTTGTAAATCCTCTTCTTCTGCAACGACATCGAGAGGAACGTTCGCCACAACTTCCAACACATGGCCCCGACTCACTCCCAGGCGAAACTCTAAATTGCTCAGATCAAGACCATGGCGATCCCGAATCAGCTCCAGGGCCAGAGGTCCAGCGAGAGGTTCTTGTCCGACTCCGAGTTCATTCTCCAACTGGGCTGCCGCTCTAAACCACAGGGCCAAAGCCTGTTGCTCGTACGTGCCGTAGAGTAAAGTCGCTCGCCCGTACTTCTGAGCCGGGGCATAAACTAAACCGGGTAGGGCAACTTCTTTCACAAGGCGCTCCAACTCTGCAGTTTGCCCACGACAATAGGCCTCGCCTGCCTTGTGCCAGTCTTGTTCCCAACGCTCAGGGTTCAAATCATGAGCTTCTAGCCATTCTCGGGCCCAAGGCGGTCGACACAGCATAGGTGAGGTTTGCCGAACATAGTTGACGAAGACAAGCCCCCCTGGTCAATATTCATCTCCAAGCCAATCACGAAGCGCAGAACACGAATGAGCCAAACAGAGCAAGAAAACCAGGAACGCTTTCTAACAATCGAAATGAAAGTCGCCTACCAAGAAAAGCTCTTGGCCGAGCTCAACGAGGTCGTTCGCGAGCAGGGGCTGATCATCGACGATCTCAAAACTCGTTTAGAAAGAACGGAAGGGGGCGTTGAAGCCCTTCTGCATGAAAAGCCCGGTCATGAAAAACCTCCTCATTATTGACCCCTGCCTTCGCTGAATCGCAGGCGCTGATAACGCTTGAGGTGACCACGGCTAGTGAAACGGACAAGTGACCGTTGATTGTCCGGACAGCGGACACAATTCCCAGACACCGGCGACACTCTGACGCACAGACAAGGGCGGGAGCAGCTCGGATACCCATCGAAAACGGCAATAACTCTGCTATCGGTTGAAAACACGGTCTCCCATGAATCTTGGCACAGGACCTGCATAAGGGTGTTTACGGTGGCGGTGAGAGTAATGGCCGCGACCGTTTTGCGAAATCCGAGGAGTCTCGGGTGTCGACCGAGCGGTATTCGCCTTGAGCCAATATCGTGGTCGGGCGCTCCCGCCATCCCATCCCATCCCCCCCCTCCTGCGCTCGGCTCCGGTAGTCATCCGGACTCCTCGGGTTCCGCAATCAACAAAGAGATTAACCCCACCGATTGAACTGTGTACTCTCAGGACGGTGGGGATTGCGCGTAGTATAGTCGATGCTTTCGAATGGGGCCTGCCGCTCTTTGCAATACTCGAAGTGGCGGCACTATGCTCGCTGCCAAGTATTCTACTGCGGCGTCGGGGCCAGCCACGCTCGGCCTTAGCGTGGACTCTCGCTCTCATCACCCTGCCTTTATTCAGCCTTCTTGCCTGGTGGCTCTTTGGTAGGACACGCCTGGAACGCAAGAAAAAGCGACGCATTACTCTAGCCCAGCGTGCCAAGTCGCAATTGGAGGCCGCACCTAGCATTCAATCGAATTATCTGGCCCAATGGCTCCCGTCCCGAGCCCACCAAGACTCTGCTTTCGCAAGTGAAGGCAACCATGTTGCGCTGCTTTGCGACGGCCATGAAGCTTTTGCCGTCATCGAAAAGGAACTGCGAGCAGCAAAATCTTCCATCTCTATCGAATTCTACATCTTCCGTCTTGATGAGACTGGAGAACGCATTGCTACAATTCTGCAAGAGCGAGCTGACGAAGGTGTTTCCACCCGCGTACTCGTTGACGGATTTGGAAGTGGAAGCTTCATTTCTAGCCTACGGCGGCGGTTTAAAGATACGGCGGTGCAGTTCTCCGTATTTCTCCCTTCACGCCTCAGCCCCCTCACTGCGCCCCGAGCAAATTTTATCAACCATCGAAAGATCATCGTGATCGATGGCTGTGTGGGCTTTACGGGCGGTATGAACATCGCCAACGAGTATCGTGACCAATGGCACGACCTGATGCTCTCGATCCGCGGCCCCGCCGTCTCCGCCCTGAATCAGATCCTCCTCGAAGACTGGTTTTTTGCAACCCGCGAACTCGTCTCCGACCTCGCCACCCGGGTCGCGCCTGCAGGTAAAGACCTAACCGGTGTGATAGCCAGCGGCCCCGACACCGAGCCCTGGATCCACGATTCGTTCTTCCTGGCCCTTTCTCAGGCAAAAAAAAGTATTCAGCTCGTCACGCCTTACTTCATCCCCACCGAAGCACTCCGCCAAGTCTTACGTACCGCGGCCGGTCGAGGGATCGAGGTAGAGTTACTACTCCCAGCTGACAGTGATGTACGCCTCGTGAAATGGGCTTCTCGATCCTTCTATCGGGAACTCGTCGGCTGTGGCGTAAAGATTCGAGAATACCAGGGTAAAATGATCCACGCCAAGGCGATGATGATCGATGACCGTTTACTCTCGGTCGGCTCTGCCAATCTCGATCTAAGAAGCATGAGACTTTCATTTGAGGTAGCTTGTTTTGTCGACTCACCGCCATTGGCTCAAACCTTCTACCGATGGCTCCTCTCCCTCAGAGAGGATTCAGTCCTGATCACGAAGGAAGACTTAGAGACCAAACCAGCTTCAACCCAGCTCGTCGAAAGTATTGCCTCGCTATTTAGCCCCCTCCTATAAAAAAAGGGACCCCTAGGCCCCTTTCGTATTTCGGATGGATAGTGAAACCCAGTAATTAGCTATCAAAAACCTAACTCTTCCTTGCGCTCTTCAGCACCAGGAAGCGGGTCCACCTGCTCAGAGATTACGGGGAGACTCTGCGCTTTCTCTTTGTTGATGTCGAGCCACTCAGTTTGGTCATCGGGGAGCTGAGCCTCATCGTAGATGGCCTCGACAGGACACTCCGGAACACAAGCCCCACAGTCAATGCACTCTTCGGGATCGATGTAGAGCATCTCCTCATCCGCGTGAAAACACTCGACGGGGCAAACAGCTACACAGTCGGTGAACCGACACTTCTTACAATTACTTGTGACGACGAAAGCCATGGCTGATGAATAGTCCGACTAGCACGCTTGAGCAATTATTCTGCTGAATCCTCATTTTTCAGAGTGTTTTGTCGATTTAAAATGCTTTTCATCACAAAAGAAGGCTTTTGGTCGACGCGGGGAAAGAATCGACTCTTCGCACAGACAAGCCGATCCCTAACTCCTTACTTCTCTCAGAGTGAGAATGCCCGGGGCTGCCGGCAGTCAACGCCGAGCCACAGTCTTCACGCTATCCCTCCCCCAATGCGGAGCTCGAGTCTGGGCAAAATCTTAAGATTGAAACTGGCGAATATCGCCAGCACCGGACCGAATGACTTTTGGTTCTGTGCTTGTTAGGTCAATAATAGATGTTGGCACTGTCCCACCGGCGCCAGCGTCAAGAGTCAAGCCTAGTCCTGGAAAGTCGCGATCGATCTCTGCAGCATCTGGAGAAGGTGTTGAGCCATGACGAGCAGCGGTTGAGGAAATAATTGGCCGGCCTAATTCGCGACAAATTGCCAAGGCCACTGGGTGATCGGGGACTCGAATCCCCACGGTCTTCCGAGGCCAATGGACCACCTTGGGAACCTCCTTCGTGCTTTCCAAAATAAAACAATAAGGTCCAGGCAGTAACTCTTTCATCATGCGGTAGACATGATCATGCATCACGGCATAGCGAGACATATCGCTAATATCCTGACAGACAAAGGCCAACTTCTGACCTTTATCCATGCCCTTGATCTTGTAGAGTTTATCAACCGCCTTCTTATTCATCAGGTCACAGCCTAGGCCGTAGACTGTATCGGTCGGATATGCGATCACCTCGCCCGCTTCTAGGGCCTCAACGGCGGCACGGATTTTTCGAGGTTCAGGATGATGTGGGTTGATCTCAAGCAGCATAATTGCCTCCCAAAAGCTGTGAGCGGCAAGCCCGCAGGGGGGCAGGGTGAGTAGCCTGAGAGGTGACTCTCGTCGAGCTAAAAATCAATATCTTGGGGTGAGGGCGTAAATTCAGAGAACCAACTCTCCGAGAGAGCAGGTCAGGGCTAGGCACGAGCCAACAGGCACAAGCCAAGAAAAAACCAGCGACGGTAAAAATTTGGCCCTCAGAACCATCTTCGCATATGTAAGAGACCATGATGGGCCCACGATCTCGTTTCCACGCTCAACTCTCTCTCCTCGGGATGTGGACACTCACTGGCACGATTTTTCTAAGCACCGGTTGCGCTAGCTCCACGGCCCACGGTCCGGCGTGGCCAGAACAGCCCGGCCCATCCTACCCGGAGCCTCCAGCCTACCAAGGTCCGCTCGGCGAAAAGGAAAAAGCCTCACCTGCTCCCAAAACCCAAAGCCCTCCCCCCTCCAAGGTGACGAAACAGGCTGCTCCTGCTGCAAGCCACTCCACTTTGGCCAAGGAGTTCGAAGGCAAGCCGAGTCTCAAGACCCTCTCGGGGAAGGCTACTTATTACGCAGATTCATTGGCAGGAAACCACACTGCCAATGGCGATGTCTACGATATAAAGAAATTCACAGCTGCTCATAAAAAACTACCTTTTGGTACGATCGTACGCGTCACCCGAATCGACTCGGGCGCTGTGACTTACGTTCGAGTCAATGATCGTGGACCATTTGGAGCGAAGGAGCGGATTATTGACCTATCTCGTGCTGCCGCCGAAGATCTCAAGATGATTCAGGCTGGTGTGATTGATGTGAAGGTAGAGATCGTCAAAGATCCTTCGCAGCCTTAAATAGCCAGCAAACCAGCCTTCACGAGGCTGTTTGTTGATGGACCCAATCCAAAAAATTTTCCCCGGCACTCTCGACCCGGATATCTAGACAAGCTGGGGTATCGTAGGAATGCTCTCGCTGCAGGGCCTCTCGAAGAGGAGCGACCAATTCACGACGTGTCTTCAACACGACCACAGATTCGCTAACTTCTTGGAGCTTACCTTGCCACTCATAGATACTTTTCGTAGCTGGAAAAATATTGGCACATGCTGCCAAACGAAGCTCCACCATTTTTCTCGAGAGAAGTCGTGCTTCTTCTTCTGAGTCAAACGTGACATAAAGTAGAGCAAGCTGCGTGCGATTCATGGGCTGAATTCTAGGTGATCCCTCTCATCAACCCAAGTCATCCACTGCAACTCCCAGCTCGACAGCTGCACCGAGGACTTATGGTAAAAAACGCTCTTTCTTTATTCAAATCTGGTTTTTATTCACTCAGCGTGACGATAGCTGGTGTCGCCGCGTGTCACTCTCAAGCGGCACCACAGAACCAAATCGCTGACCAGGAGCCCTCACGGAGAAGCCGAGATTGCGGTAATGCGACTTGGTGCGAAGACTTTGAATCCTACAGCTTAGGGCAAGAGCAGGGAGTAAAAGCCAAGCTGCAGGGTGATTCAGCCTTATCGATTGAAACCGTGCCAGACGGGCAGGGAGGCAGCGCAATCAAAGCCATCGCCGCGGGACGCTCCACTGCCTTCCTCGAGTTAGCGCCCCTACAGCTCGGCCTGAGCTCTCAACATATCTACGGACGATTCCGTGTACTCCTCGAGTCTGCACCCACTGAATCCGTCCATTGGACACTTTTAGCTGGCAGCGGTACCCGCCCTGACGGCCAGCAAGCTATCTACCGCTACGGGGGACAACATCGGATTCAACACCCCGACGGCAGCTCAGGAAGCCAATGGATGGCGAACTACGAGACCCCTGAATTTTACTCCAATCAGGGAGAGGGCAGTGATTGCTGGCACCATGCAGCAGGTCGCACCATCGACGAAGGCCGATGGCTCTGTGTCGAATGGGAATTCGACGGTGAAAATGATGCGATGCACCTTTGGCTTGATGGGCAACCGGCAGAAGACCTGAGCGTGGAGGGAGTCGGTCAAGGCTGTCTCCATCAGAAAGAAAACTACCCTTGGTCAGCTCCAAAGTTTGAGACGATCAGCATCGGCTGGGAGAGCTATCAAGAAGATGATAGCCGCACGATTTGGATCGATGATATCGCTCTCTCGAATTCCGAGCGATTAGGCTGCAGCCGGCTCGAGCAACAGGAAGAGTAGGCTTTATTTCAGTCGCACTAAATTATCGTTTGGAATTTTTCACCAATAATGAAAAATTTGTTAGGAAGTGCGAAATAGAATGCCTGGACAGATTCCAGTCTCTACGGAAGAGCCTCAGGCTGTGTTAGGAGAAGGGCTCCCCGCAATGAGCATCTTCCGATTCCTTTCCCTGCCGGCCAAGCCCAACGGAGCCCGGTCACGGCGC
Organism: Polyangiaceae bacterium; assembly: GCA_022447485.1. GTDB lineage: Bacteria > Myxococcota_A > Polyangia > Polyangiales > Polyangiaceae > NIC37A-2. Next base: position 7,101 of record JAKVCH010000025.1, read on the forward strand.
ATCCCATGCTTTCTTGTCGGTAGCCTTGTCGCACTCAGCTTGCTGGCAACGAGTTGCAAAAAGTCGAGCGCCCCACAACGCCAACCAGGCACGGCCATCGTTGTCCCGACACAGCGGGCAACCTGGATTCGCAACTTCAACCCGTTTTTTGAAAGCCAGGCGCGCTGGCCGAGTACGGCGGGTATCTACGAGCCCCTGATTATCTTCAATCGAGCCACAGGAGAATTTATTCCTTGGCTTGCCACAAGCTATCGATTTGAAAACGAAAACCGCGAGCTTGTCCTGAGAATTCGCAAGGGCGTCTACTTTGCTGATGGCGTCGAGCTCACGCCCGATGACGTTCTCTTCACATTTCGCTTGATGAAGAAATACCGAGCCCTCGACTCTTTTGCCGTTTGGAATTACGTCGAGAAAGTCGAGAAAGTCAACGACGAGATCCGCTTTCGTTTTCAGCGACCGTTCACCACACCTGGGCTCTTCATTATCGGTCGCCAGCCAATCGTCCCGGAACATCTCTGGAAAGATGTTGAGGATCCGGTGAAATATTCCGATCCCAATCCCGTCGGCACAGGACCATTCAATCAAATCCTCTCCTTTCAGTCTCAGATCTATGAAGTCGGAGCAAACCCCAACTACTGGCAGGAGGGGAAACCTGGCCTGAAGAAGCTTCGGCTGCCTGCTTTTGGAGGAAATGAAGCCATGGCCCTGGCGATCATTCGTGGTGAGGTCGATTGGTCCGCTGCATTCATCCCCTCCATCGACCGGGTATTTGTCAAAAAAGATCCAGAGCATCGAGGCTACTACTTCCCTTCCCTCGAGGGCACGGTCATGCTTTACGCAAATACCACCAAGCCTCCCTACGATGACGTGCGCGTTCGCAAAGCGCTGAGCCACGCCATTGACCGCGAGCGAATCGTTCGAATTGCTATGCAGGGCTATACCCGACCGGCAAATGCGACAGGCTTTTCAGACCTCTACAACAATTGGTTCGATGAAAAAGTATTAGCCGAGGAAGGTGACTTTACACGATTCGATCCGAGCAAAGCCAGGTCGTTGCTTGATGAAGCTGGTCTGAAGATGGGTTCGGATGGCTTCCGCACTCTTCCAGACGGCAGCCCCCTCGAAGTCGACCTGAACTGTGTTGTGGGCTGGTCAGACTGGATCATCGCCGCACAGATCATGGTGAGAGACTTACGAGCCATCGGCGTTGACGCAACATTACGTACCTATGCATTTGGAGCCTGGTTCCAAAAATTACAATTAGGAGAATTCGACCTAAGCATTAGTTGGAGCGATGGCTCCGCGACGCCCTGGAGCTTTTATCAGCGCCAAATGAGTGCATCGACCGTCGAACCGGTGGGCAAGCCTGCCGAGAATAATTGGCAGCGTTACTCCAACCCGAAAGCGGATGCTCTTTTGGATGTCTTTGCCTCAAGCAGCGATCCCCAGGAACAAAGAAAGGCGGCCTCAGAGCTTCAAAGGGAATTCGTGAGAAACGCACCGGCCATTCCCCTCTTTCCTGGACCCACCTGGGGACAATTCAACACGACAGCCGTCGAAGGATTTCCTTCGAAAGAGAACCCCTACGCGCCCCTCGCCCCTTACAAGGCTCCAGGACAACTCCTCGCGATGGTGGAGCTACGCCCAACCGGTACGCCGGCGCTCCCCGGTCAGCCAGGTGGCCCACCACCTCAGAAGGGCGGCACACGCTCCTGGGGTCCAGCCCAACCAAAAACTGCAAACAACGTCATCCCATTGGAAAAGACTTCTGAGGAGCAAGCTCCAGAGAAAGAATTGTCCCAGCAACTCCAAGAGGCAGAGGGGACACGCCCATGAAATTCCTACTACGACGCCTCGGCTTTTACGTGCTTGCGGCATGGGTTTCTCTTACCCTCAACTTCTTTATCCCCCGTCTAGCTCCAGGAGACCCGGCCAGCGCTTTGCAAGCGACCTTCCAAGGCAAGCTCGACCCTGCAGCTCTGGAGGCTATGAAGAGCGCCTTTGGGCTCACGGACGAACCCCTGTATCGGCAGTACTTCAAGTATCTCGGCAATCTTTTTCAGGGAGACTTGGGCATTTCGATTGCGCACTTTCCAGCACCGGTCACCGAAGTCATCAGTGAAGCTTTACTCTGGACGCTTCTTTTAGCGGGTGTGTCTGTTGTGATCAGCTTCTCCGTCGGAACTATACTCGGTATTCTCTCGGCCTGGCGTCGAGGTGGCTGGCTCGACTCAATCGCCCCAGCGTCGTTCATCTTCTTAGGGGCATTTCCCTACTTCTGGTTAGCCATGCTGCTCCTTTTCGTTCTGGGCTTTTTGGGAGGCTGGTTTCCTCTACGTCATGCCTATTCCGATACCCTCAGCCCAGCACTCACCTTGGAATTCCTTCTCGACGCCATACATCACGCGTTCTTGCCGGCTCTATCTATCGTTATCGCATCGCTAGGTGGCTGGCTCTTGAGTATGCGCAATACAATGATTGGAGTCATCAGCGAGGATTATGTGACCATGGCCCAAGCAAAAGGACTCAGCTCCCGCCGCGTCATGTTGAACTACGCTGCCCGGAATGCCCTCCTACCGAATATCACCGGTTTTGGCATGGCTCTCGGCTTCGTGCTTTCCGGTTCACTCCTCACGGAGATAGTCTTTTCTTATCCGGGCCAGGGCTACCTACTCTTTGAAGCCGTCAAGTCGATGGATTATCCGCTCATGCAAGGGCTTTTCCTCGCCATCACCGTGGCTGTTTTGGCAGCCAATTGGTTCGTCGATATTGCTTATGTCTTCCTCGATCCAAGGACCCGCCGATGAACTTCTTCCATCAGCTCCTAGGAAATCGCAAGGCCGTCATAGGCTTGTGGGTGATGGCCGCCTTCGCCTTGACCGCCCTGATAGGACCATGGCTTGTGCGTGACCCCGCTGACTTTCTTGCCGACCCCCTACTGCCACCAAATAGTGAATATTGGTTGGGCACAACTCGCCAGGGGCAAGATGTTTTCGCCCAGACCATTTGCGGCGCCAGGATGTCCTTGCTGATCGGCTTTTTCGTCGGTGTCGTCGTTGTCTTCATTGGCGCGACAGTGGGTATCGCCGCTGGGTTCTTTGGAGGCTGGGTCGACGATGCTCTCTCCCTTCTCACCAATGTCTTCCTGATTATCCCTGGGCTGCCCTTAGCCGTTGTGCTCGCCGCATACCTCGAAGCGAGCCCCCTGAGTATTGCCTTCGTGCTGATCTTGACTGGCTGGGCCTGGAATGCCCGAGTCGTGCGAGCTCAAACCCTGTCGATAGCCAAAAAGGACTTCGTCTCTGCCGCTCTCACGAGCGGTGAGAGTAAATGGCGGATTATGTTTTGGGAGATTCTTCCCAACATGACATCCCTGGTTGTGTCAGGATTTATTGGAGCAGTCGTCTATGCAATCGGCGCTCAAGTGGGTCTCGAATTCTTGGGCATGGGTGATGTCAGTGAAGTCACCTGGGGCACGAATCTCTTTTGGGCTGCGAATAATCAAGCGCTTTTGACTGAGTCGTGGTGGACAATCGTGCCCACCGGGGTCTCAGTAGCTCTGGTAGGCTTTGCTCTTGTGATGATCAATTTCGCGATCGACGAAGTCACCAATCCCAAATTGAAATCCGAGGCTGATTTTAGAAAGGTTGTTCTCGCAGAGGGGGTCGAACCCGGGTTTTCCACGCCGGTCCTCAAAGCCTTAGGCGAACGAACGCAGCCCACCAGGGCTTCCTTAAGGCCAGCTCCTTTGGATGCACCAATCACTCCCGTTCTCGCTGCGCCCCCCGCAGTCAGTAATCCGCCTCCGCCGACGGCTGAGCAAGTGGCAGACACGCCTCGGCAGCCCTCCATCAAACCCAAGGAGGAAGCATGACGCAAGAACCTCTTCTTTCGGTCAAGAACCTCACGGTTGAATACGTGACCCCTCGCGGTAACGTCCGTGCGGTAGATAATGTGAGCTTCGAGATCGGACGAGGCGAAGTATTTGGCCTGGCCGGAGAAAGCGGTAGCGGCAAATCGACAGCCGCCATGGCCGCCATGCGTCTCCTCCAGCCCCCAGCGATCATCACCGGAGGAGAAGTCCTCTTCGAGGGTCAAGATATTTTGGCGATGACTGACGAAGAGCTGAGGTTTTTCCGCTGGAAGAAAATCGCTCTCGTCTTTCAAAGCGCCATGAACGCCCTGAACCCAGTGCTCACAGTTGGTGAACAAATTGCTGACGTACTTCGGACTCATGAGGGCATGGCGCCCGCGCCTGCCCTTGAAAGAGCCTCTGAACTGCTTCAGCTCGTCGGTATTGAACCGAGCCGCTTAAAGAGTTTCCCTCATCAGCTCTCGGGAGGTATGCGCCAACGGGTCGTCATCGCTATTGCTTTGGCGCTGAAGCCACCCCTACTTTTCATGGATGAGCCAACGACGGCTCTCGACGTTGTTGTCCAGAAAGAGATTCTTCAGCAAATTGCCGAACTAAAAGATCAACTCGGCTTCTCCATTCTCTTCATCACGCATGACTTAAGCTTAATGTTGGAGTTCTGCGACAAAGTCGGCATTCTCTATGCAGGTCGTTTGGCAGAGATTGCCCCGGCAAAACAACTCTTCGGAGACCCTCAGCACCCCTACACCCGAGGTCTGATGCATTCATTTCCCGAATTGCACGGAAGTCGCCATCGTATGGAGGGGATCCCCGGTTCTCCGCCCGATATGCGTCAACCCCCCAAAGGCTGTCGCTTTCATCCCCGCTGCAAAGAGGCAGGCCCCGAGTGTGAGCTTCATTTGCCCCGCTTAGTGGAGCTGGGCGCTAACCATTATGGTGCCTGTGTGAAGGTCACTCCCAGCCAAATCCCCAAAAACCCTCAGCAAAAAGAGTACCGATCATGAGTGACGACGCTCAGGATTCTCGACGCTTTGAGACTCCCCTGCCTCCTGCGATGGAGCCTGATCTTTATGAAAGTGATGATGGTGATCGACACACGCCTCCGGCCGTGCCTCGCTCAAAGCGTGTCGGTAGCCCCATCCTTCGAGTAGAGGGGTTGAGAAAAATTTTTGAAGTGGGAGGAGGATGGAAAACCCAAAGCCTCCGAGCCTTAAATGAAATTTCTTTCGATCTCTATCCCGGTGAAGTCATCGCCCTGGTGGGTGAATCCGGAAGCGGTAAGTCAACGATCTTAAAGATACTCTCTCGCCTTGAACAGCCAACCGCCGGTTCAATCCATTTTTCTGGGAAGGATATCTTAGCCAAAGAGCCTCAGACCGCCTCTTTAGGTTATCGTGGGCAGGTTCAAATGATCTACCAAGATCCATTTGGCTCTCTGAACCCTGTTCATAATATTGCCTATCATTTAAAACGGCCTCTTCTGCGCCATGGACAAGTAAAAGGAGAGGGGCCCGAGCTCGATCAAAAAGTATTGGAACTCTTGGAGACGGTCGGACTCACCCCCGCAGCAGAATTTGCGAGGAAAAAACCCCATGAGATGTCGGGCGGACAACGACAACGCGTCGCTATCGCTCGAGCTCTTGCCGTCGATCCAGCACTGATACTTGCTGATGAGCCCATTAGTATGCTCGATGTCTCAATTCGAATGGGGATCCTCAACCTCATGGACGACTTAAAGACAAAGCATGGCATCGCTTACCTTTATGTGACTCACGATATCGCTTCTGCTCGCTATATTGCCGATCGAACCATGGTCATGTACGCCGGGCACATGGTCGAAGGTGGTTCCTCGGAAACGCTCCTTGACCATCCAGCTCATCCTTACACAAAGCTACTACTCGAGGCGGTACCTGACCCCAAGGGCAATATCTTTCGAGCGCTCTCCGCCAAGAGCGGCTCCCCTCAATTGGTCGATCCCGGACCGGGCTGTCCCTTCGCAAACCGTTGCCCTGAGGTGATGGACGTCTGTCATGAAAGCAACCCGGCGCCCGTTCCTTTACGACGTCGAGGCGATGGATTTGAGCGCTTTGTTCGCTGCCACCTCTACAGCGACTCTGCGAAAAACACTTCAGATAGTCTGAAGAATCAGCCTGAATGTAGCTAAAAAGGCCTAGTCCTTTTCTTCAGCATCGGCTGACGGCGGCACAGCATCGGCTGACGGCGGCACAGCATCATCGGACGCGCCTCCTTGAGTCTCCGACGGCTGCTACGCTGGGGCCGGCGCAATTGCTTCTTTCGGCTTTTCAGTGGGCTCCAATTCCACCGCTATCTCCTGGGGTGGGAATTGCCGAAGGAATAACTCTGGAATCGTCTCGTCTTGGCCATAGGCGGCCAGCCCGCCTGTACGCGGGTCGATCTGAAAAGACTCGACGTCAGCTGGCTGGGGAAAGCTCACCCGAGGGCGTCCCTCATGTGCAGCTTTCATAAAATCAATCCAAATTGGCAAAGCAGCTGTTGCTCCAGCCTCTCCCCAACCCAAGGGTAAGGTGTCATCGTAACCCACCCAGACGGCACAGACATAATCTGTAGAATAGCCAACAAACCAGGCATCCCGTGATCGATTAGTCGTTCCCGTCTTTCCAGCAAGCGGACGCTTCAGAACTCGTGCTCGACGCCCCGTGCCCTCTTGAATCACACTCTCGAGGAGACTTGTCATCAAAAAAGCAACCCCGGGATCCATGACCTGCTCCTCAGCTTCGCGCTCAACTAAGGGCAGAGGGCCTGCGCCAGAATCAATCCGTAAAATTCTTCTCGCTTTTAATCTCCGACCGCCACGAGCAAAGACACTATAAGCTTCTGCCATTTCCAAAGGAGTCACTTCATAAGCACCGAGAGCAAGGCTCTCATCCGCTCCCAGCTCAGACTCAACACCTAGGGAATGCGCCCAGGAAACTACGTTCGATGCGCCAACGCCATGAATCACAGCCTGTGCCACCCGATTATCACTTTTGGCAACCCCTTGACGCAGACGAATTCTCTCCTTCGCAGGTAATGACAAAGCATCCGATGCTGGAAAAAGCTTTTGGCGTTCTTCCTCTTGCTCGAACCATGCCGAGCGCGCCCGCTGACTCCAAGGAAATTCAAAAACCGTGGCTGGGTTGTACTGACCACCCTTGAGGGCATAGCTATAAACAAAAGGCTTAAATGTGGAGCCCGGTTGCCGTCGACTTTGGCTCGTTCGATCGAGGGCACCGGGCAAAGCTTCGTAGTTCCCAACACTGGCGACGATATCGCCTGTCTTCACCTCAAGGGCCACAAGGGCGGCTTGAGGCCCTAACTCTAAAGCCAGGCGCACAGGGTGATCGACTGTCGCCGTCTTTGGATCGTCCACAACACGAACCCGTAAGGCCGCACCTTCTGTCACGAAGTGACTCGGCAATAAACGACTCGGGTTGTAGCGTCTTTCTTTAGCCAGAGACACGCGGCCCATCACCGAACCGACGCGAAGATCGATTGTCTGAGCGCCATCGTCGAGATCCACCACTTGACCGACATAGATGCCATGTTGTCTCACATTTCCGGTGAATGGCTTGCCCCACAGGCGGCGTTTTTTCAGAGTGTAGGGCGGCTTGAGCTTTTGACGACGCGGATAGGCGTCCAACCCCGCGCGCAGCGCCGCGCGCGCGGCCACCTGCAAACGCGGCTCGAGAGTCGTCGTCACAGTAAAGCCCCCTTTCTTGGCATGCTCACCACCCAGAGCTTCCAGCACCTTTTTTACGGGAGCCACAATCTCCGGCGCTATGTCACTCTCAGACTCGGGGCTTGGAGAAATGCGTACCGGCTCTTCCATGGCCTTCTCGTAGAGAGCTTCATCGAGAAAGTCCTTTTTCTTCATCTGACCCAAAACATAGGCTCGACGTACCAATGCTTTTTCAAGATGGCGGCGAGGGGTGTAGCGCTCAGGAGAAGCGACGATACCCGCAATCAAAGCGCCTTCGGCAATACTCAATTCTTCAACATTCTTACCAAAGAGATGGCGTCCAGCCTCCTGAACTCCATAGCGCCCATGACCCAAATAGATATGGTTCATGTACATGCCCAAAATTTGCTCCTTGCTGAGAAACTTTTCGATCCGATAGGCCAAGATGGTCTCGCGAACTTTGCGCCTGTAACTCCTTTCTTGGTCAAGTAAGACATTCTTCACCACCTGTTGGGTAATTGTGCTGCCTCCCTGGCGAACTCGTCCTGCGACTAAGTTCTTCACCAAAGCCCGCGCGAGCCCCAATGGGTTCAGCCCTTGGTGCTCAAAAAAGTGGGCATCTTCTGCGGCAAGAAAAGCCAACTTAACGTGATCGGGGATACGCTCAAGAGGCACGACTGTGCGGCGCTCAGTGTAAATCTTCTCGAGTAAACTACCGTCTCGAGCAAGGATACGGGTCACCTGGCGCGGGGCGTACTCCGTCTCCAGAGAAGAAACATCTGGTAGATCTTTTGTATAGTCGCGAATCGTCAAATACAAAACGATGCTCGCCACAACACTTCCCAGAAGGAGAAGAGTCGCGCCGAAAAAAAGAACCCTCTTCGTCGTGCTCGTCCAAGCAAACTTCATGGATTCAAGAACTTCATCAGCACAAGGGCGACAAGCCCTCCCAGAATCACACAGCTCACCCCCACCATGGCCAGAGTCGGCAGCGAGATAGACTTCTCACCTACAGCAGCATGAAAAGCCTGAGAATCATCCCGAAGAGGAGCATCCTTCCTGCCCGAGGAATCTTGCCTTGTCTCGGGCTGCCGCTGGCGACCATCTTCCCCTAAACCGGACTCGCGAAAGGGCTCCAAGGCCTGCGCGAACTCGATCGCGGTTTGAAAC
>JAKVCH010000250.1 GCA_022447485.1 Polyangiaceae bacterium
GCCTCGGAGTTCTTTGCTGGTGCAGATTCTGATTCTTCGCTAGTCATTTTCATGACCCTACGACCATGGAAGACTCTCGGGAGTCGTTTGCTGCTGGAGCGTCGCTGGCTGCGATTGCATGAAGACCGAGTCGAGACAGGTCGAGGAGCCATCATTGACGAATTTCACGTGCTGGAATCGCCGAGTTGGGTAGCCACCATCTGCATAACCTCCACTAGGGAGCTTGTTCTCGTTGAACAATATCGTCATGGTTATGGCGGCTTCAGTCTGGAGTTGCCGGCGGGAGTGATGGAACCAGGCGAAGAGATTGCAGCGGCCGGTGCGCGTGAATTACTCGAAGAGACAGGCTACCAGGGAGATAGTCCTCAACACTTTTGGTCGACGCGGGCCGAGCCAGCACGAGGGCGTAGCGAGGCTCACTTTGTGTTGGTGCAGAACGCCACCCAAGAGTCTGACCTGAACCTTGATGCCACAGAAGATCTGCGGGTGGTTCTGCTGCCTCTGAAGCAGCTTGATGAAATCATTGACCGCATGGTTCATGGGGTACACGTTGGCGCATTACTTCTAGCTCAGCGCCGCGGACTTTTTTGATACAGAAATCAAAAAAGCCGGCAGAGAGCCGGCTTTTCGATCGAGAATTTTGTTCTGATCTTACTTCTTGCTCTTCGTTTTTGCATAACGAGAACGGAAGCGCTCAACACGACCAGCAGTGTCGACGAGACGCTGCTTACCTGTGTAGAAAGGATGAGTATAACCGGAGATATCTACGTGATGGACAAAATGCTCCACGCCGTTGATTTCACGAGTCTCTGACGACTTCATCGTCGAGCGGTTGATGATCTCGTGCTCGCCATCGACGAAAACACAAGGGTAATATTCTGGATGAATTTCAGGCTTCATGATGATCTTTCCTGCTCTTAAACCGAGAGCGTTCGTTGGCCCGAAAATAAGGCCGTAGAAAGTTTCCCTAAAAAAGGGAAGCGGACGCTAGCGCAGGAGCAACCATCACGCCAGTCCATCGACGTTCAGGGTGCTTTCTGTGCTGGCTCAGGCAGCCTCTTAATTCAAAGCAGTCAGAACTAAGGCGCGCCATTCGCCTTTTTTTAGAGTAATTTCAATATCTTGGCTCTTGCCTTGCGCCTGGAGGTGGATCTTGTGGGTACCCGGCTGGAGCTGGGTACGGGTGAAGGCGATGCGCCCAGGTAAGGTGGCCCAGGAGCGGGTATCCGGCGTATCTGCTGCCGTGAGCAGAGCTTGACTGCCAAAGCTGATCATTGTCCCCACCACGCTATCTTTTGCGGCTGCAGCGGCGCCATTGCCGATCGCGGCGCGAGTGATCATGCGAGTCACGGCTGCGGCAATAATTTTTCCTTTTTGAGCATCGTAGGCCGCGCGCGTTTGCTCCGTGACGTTCAGTGCGCCTTCGAGAGTCTGCCATGCTCCGTTGATCTTCACGCCGGGCGTGCGGATCGGACGCTCCTTAGGTTCAAGCTCTGGGTAATTGACCCAAGTGACCAGGCCTTGGGCTGCTAGACGTCCCGCCGTAGCGTTCATATCGGGAGTCAGCCAGAGGGTTCCTAGGGTTAGGGCGAGACCGATCGGGATTCTTTTGGAGATCTTTGCCGGTACGCGCCCGTAGTTGATGATGACCAAAAGTTCAGTCGGCTTGTCTAAGAAGTCGGCGGCCGTCAGCTCTGAAGGATCTGCAGCAGACGCCGCCGTTCCTTGAGCGCCGGGCGCATTCGCACTCTCGGAACCCCCATGCTCCGTAACATCGCTGTCTGCAGCTGGGTCGTCGCCGGAAGGACTTGGCGCACTCGACTCAGGGAGAGGATGGTGTGCAAGGAGCTCTTTTAATCGAGGCGTTGCTGACGCCGGCGAAAGACGGAGCAGGCGTCGTACTGGCGCGACTAGAGTTTTAAACTCGCCGTAAGCCAGAGCCTGGTCATAATATTTTAGTGCTATATCGGCGCGACCGTCTCGCTCAAAGGCAAAACCAGCAAGGTAACTTCCTGGCGCAGACATGGCGGCACCCGTCTTCTTTTTCCCGCGATTGAGGTACTCTTGAATGATTGAGAAGCGGCGCGCCTCGACTTTAGCTCCACTCAGTTGATGAGCGGCTAAGTAGTTCATCAGATTCATGGTGTTCACCATGATCTTTTCATAGGGCGGGGCCTGATAGGGACCTACGCTATCGGTAAACATGTACTTGGCAATCTCGTCGCCAGTATTTCGCTCGAGGTCGAGAATTTCGACTTTTTTATCTGCGTACTGCAGATCAGTCATGGAGTCTTTGTAGTCCTGGAGCGACTGTTCGACGATCGCCCTATCGAGCACCAGCAGAGCATCGTTTTTCTTCGATTTGCTCGGCAGCTCGCCTGCTTTCTTGACCCGGAGAGCCTGATTGTAGTTCTTCAGAGCAAGGGCTGTATCGCCGGAATTCAAAGCAGCACGGGCTGCTTCGGTTTTTTTAGAATAACCGGCGCAGCCCGTCGCTAGGAAGATCCCCAATAGGCAGCCAACTACGCCGTTAAATCGGGGCACGTATTTCATGAGTTAAATGATCGCTTTGGTGAGTTCAGACTTATTCTGAAAGCGGATGGCACCAGTCTCTACTTCGAGGACTTGCATGAACATATAGTACTGAACTCGACGCTCGTTATCGAACTTCTCGTCTGTTGTGAAAACCTTACCAGTAATAATGTACTTCACACCGAGCTGACGTCCCCATTCAGCGGATTGACCTTGATCGAAGCTATCTCCTTGTTGCGCCTTAATTTGTGCCATCATGGCCGGTTGTTGATCGAGGCTCACAACAGTGACGTGCCCAGCATTCACGAGAGCGGTTTCTACGTCGCTAATCAAAGCATCAAGGGCGCTTTCGATATGCTCGCTGGTCTCGTTACGGAATGGCATGACCGCAAGAGTTGGTGAATCTTGTCCCTCCCAACGCTTCACCACTGCGGAGTTATTCATGGCATCCATATTGTCAGCCAGAAGCTTTTTGAGGTCTCGCTTGTCGAGCCCGGTGCCCATGGCCTGGTCATCGAGGCCAGCGACGTCCTCTCCACGAACTGCTTTTGGACTACCGCAGGCAGAGAGTAAAAAAGTCGCCGCTAATGTCGGAGCAAGAAGCCGAGAGACGAGAGAGAGTCGAGGAGTTCGCATAGGTGTGTTCTTCGTTGAAGCCATCAGATTATCCTTTTCAGGTTGCACGTTATTACGAGAATTAGGGCAATAGCAACTACGCGCAAAAAAGGCCCCAATCACAGGATTGGAGCCTTTTCTACGTTGATAGGCTGAGGAGCCTTCCTCGAATTTTTCGATTCGAGTCCCGTCCTCTTTTATTTCTGCCTCATGCTCCAAATTCTCGTTGAGCATTTGGAGAGCCGCAAGCTCTATCGACGCACAGGGATGATCTGCACTCGCCGACCATCACCTTCGCCCTCGCTTTTGGTGACCACACCTTCGATCTTGGCTAGCGCCATATGAACGACCCGTCGATCTCGGGGGTTCATCGGCTCAAAAGTAATGATTTTGCCTAAATCGACTGCTTGGTGGCCTAGCTTGCGGGCCATGCTTGCCAGGTTGTCGTCGCGACGACTTCTATAGCCTTCAGCATCGACCATAATGGGTCGCTTGTCTTCACCCGGTCGATTCACGACGCGGTGAGTCAAGAATTGCAGAGCTTGGAGGACCTGACCTTTCTTTCCGATCACGCGACCCGAATCCGCTCCTACAATATGAATATTGATCTCGTCCGGGTTATCGTCACTGGGTCGGCGCAGCTGTACCTCACAGTTCATCTCCATGTCCTCAACGACGTTGGCAACAAACTCCAACGCTAAGGCGCTTTGATCATCTTGAGGTTCAATGACGTCGTCTCGCTTACCCCGACGTCGCTTTCGCTTTCGAGATTTCTTCCGAGGTCCGTCTTCTGTCTTTTCTGAAGAAGGCTGCTCGGCGTCATCTGCGTCGTAGTCGTCGTCTAAATTTTCGTCTTCGTCGAAAGGAGCATCTTCGAGCTCATCTCGTTCATCTATTTCTGTCATTCTGCCGTTCTTTCAGGACTGGGCGAAGCCTTCTGTCACGAGTTCGAGTGAAAGCGGTTAGCTTCGATTTTTCTTTTTCTTTTTGATGGCGGAGCGCTCTTCGTTTTGTAGAGCTTGAGCCTTGCGAGCAGTCAGAGTGCTTTTTGCGTGACGCTCGACGACTCTTTGTTGCGCTATCCCCAGGAGAGAGTTGGTGAACATATACACACCAAGCCCGGCCGGGAGGAAGAGCATGAAAAGAGTAAACATACTTGGCATGAAGTACATCATCATTTTTTGCTGAGCTGGATCTGCCTGCATGGGCATAAGTTTTTGCTGCAGGAAGAAAACTCCGCCGATGATAATGGGCAAGATATATAAGGGGTCGGGCTCCGATAGATCAGGAAACCATAAGAAGGGGATGTGGTAGAGTTCCACGGCTGTCTGGAGAGTTGTGTAAAGCGCAAACCAAACGGGCATGCTGACCAACTGAGGCAGACATCCCTTCATTGGGTTGACCTTATGCTTCTTCCACAGCTCCATTTGGGCCAAGCCCTTGGCTTGGGGGTCGTCCTTGTACTTGGCGTTGAGCTTATCCATTTCTGGCTTGAGCTCGCGCATCTGCACCATATTCTTGACGGATGGCCAGGTCAGGGGAAAGAGCAGCATTCTCGCAGTGATCGTCAGTAATACGATTGCCACGCCCCAGCTCTTCACCAGGCTGTAGACGAAGAGTAAGTACTTCACGAGAATATTAGCGACGGGCGAAAAGAAGCCGAGATCGATCAGAGGCTCGAACCTCGGACCAGCGGCGCTCAGGGCCTTCCGCTCTTTCGGACCGATGAAAGTATGAAAGGCGTAGGTCTCACTCTTTCCGGCGGCTAAGTTTCTCTCTTCGTAAGCGAAGCGTGCTTTGTACAGAGCAGCGGCGTCATCGCCAGTACCTCGGTCTTCGACCTGTAGTTGGCAAGCGGGTCCACTCGGTCCGGCATCATGAGATATCGCATTGGTGAAATAGGCGTTGGAGACGGCAATCACCGAGGCGGTTCCAGCGGGCTGGGACCAGTCGCCAGGATTCATTGAGCCGGAGATGAATCGTTCCTCGTCGCTGAACTCACCGGGGCGAAAGTCCTCTTTCTTTTCTCGAACAACTTCACCAGCTTCGCTGACGCACTCGACGTGAGTCATCATGGGGTTTTGTCGGAACATGCGACTCTCGACTTCGCTGTCGAGGAGGTAGCTGGCCGTATTGACTGTCAGGGCGTAAGGGTGGGGCGCGTCACTAAGGTTTTTGACGCTTGTCGTCATCTC
>JAKVCH010000251.1 GCA_022447485.1 Polyangiaceae bacterium
ATAATTATACAATATTCCAGTAAAGATAATAAAGACAATCAGATGGCTACCTTTCCTCTGACTCAAATATCAAGATTCTGAACGTTCAGTGCATTGTCTTCAATGAACTTACGTCGCGGCTCAACCTGATCGCCCATCAAAATGCTGAAGAGTTCTTCTGCACGGACCGGGTCATTTACTTCCACTTTCAATAGGGTTCGCGCATCAGGATTCATCGTTGTTTCCCAAAGCTGATCGGCGTTCATCTCGCCCAATCCCTTGTATCGACCGATATCAAGACCTCGACGCCCTCGCTCTGAAATATAGTCATCTAATTCAGTAGCATTGTCGACTTCAACCACATCACCCTTATTCGGAGTGAGAGTATAGGGAGTGGTTCCAATCGAATCGATATCATCTTCGATAGACACCAATTCGAAATACTCTCCCGTGCTGCAAATTTCACGGGTTAGACGACCTGGTTTTGTCGTCGCTCCCGGACGAAATTGAACTGCTAGATGCAGACCATCTACTTCATCACTCTCAGTCTCTACCGTTAAAGGCTGAAGATCTGGATACTTAGCTACCAATACATCGCGAAGTTTATCTTTCGCTTCTTCGACGGACTCCGGGTTATCGAAAGTCTCCATGCGGATCCCGACGTCGCGTACAGCTGCAGCGATGATGCGGCGATCACATCGACGGTCGAGACGGTTCAGATGATCATCTACCGTACGCAGGCGCCCTGCCAGGTGGTAAAGAGGCTGACCCGACAACTCCATCCCCGAAGAGCTCTTAACATTTAATCCATCAATACCGTTTTCAATCAAGAACTCATTCAGGTTCATTTGATCTTTGATGTAACGGATCTTCTTTCCTTTGCGCACACCGAAGAGAGGTGGCTGAGCGATATAAAGGTAACCTTTTTCTAATAGCTCAGGCATCTGACGATAGAAAAAAGTCAGCAATAAGGTACGAATATGACTGCCATCCACATCGGCATCTGTCATCAAGATAATCTTGTGATACCTCACTTTGGAGAGGTCAAAGGTACCTTTTTCTGTGATTCCGCACCCTAGAGCAGAAATCAAAGTCGCCACGGCATCCGACGCCAACATACGATCAAGCCGAGCTCGCTCAACGTTCAGGATCTTTCCCCGTAAGGGTAAAATAGCTTGAAAATGACGATCTCGACCTTGTTTTGCAGAGCCTCCCGCAGAATCACCCTCCACGATGTAAATTTCAGAGATTGTGGGATCCTTACTCTGACAATCAGCTAACTTACCCGTCAGAGCAGTCTTATCCATCACCCCCTTACGAACAACTTCCCGCGCCTTTCTCGCCGCTTCTCGCGCCTTGGCAGCCACTAAAGACTTTTCGATAATCTTTTTGGCTGTTTGTGGATGTTCTTCGAAGTAACGCCCAACATGCTCTGTTACTGCCGTATCAACGATTCCCTTTACTTCGGAGGAAACCAATTTACTTTTCGTCTGAGAGTCAAAACTAGCATCAGGGTGTTTTACGTGAATCACGCAAACGACCCCTTCGCGGCAGTCATCGCCGCTGAGAGCTATCTTTTCATTTTTGAGCAGACCGCTCGCTTGACCATAACTATTCAGGGTTCTTGTCAGTGCGGTCTTTAAACCGGTGAGATGAGTTCCGCCGTCTTTATTATGAACATTATTTGTGTAGCAAAATATTTGTTCTGCAAAACTACTACACCATTGAATCGCCAAATCGACAACAACATCAGCCATTCCTTCTCCGAAAGGAATCGATGTTTCAAACGCGATAACCTCTTCGTGAATTGGTTCTTTTGCAGCGGAGATCTGCGCAACAAATTCCTTAATTCCGCCTTCGTAAAGGAATGTCTCGCTTGTGCCTTCCTCTCGCTCATCTGCAAGATGAATTTTTAGACCAGAGTTTAAGAGTGCCAATTCCCGGAGCTGGGTAGCAAAGGTTTTGTAGCTATATTCAGTGCTCGAAAATATTTCTGGATCGGGCTTAAAGGAAATCTTTGTCCCTGTAGCCGAAGTTTCCTCATCTTGGTGCAAACGCTCCTGAGGTACGCCGCGGGCAAATGACTGACGATGAACATAGCCCTCGCGTTGAACTTCCACCTTGAGCCATTCACTCACGGCATTAACTGCACTGACACCGACCCCGTGCAACCCAGCAGATACCTTGTAGCTTGAATGATCAAACTTTCCACCGGCATGCAATACAGTCATCACCACCTCGACGGCACTGATTCCCTTATCATGCATACCAACTGGGATCCCTCGACCATTATCACTAACGCTCACCGAACCGTCGTGGTTAATAACGATAGAAACTTCTGAGCAATGACCTGCTAGGTGCTCATCAACAGAATTATCAATTACTTCCCAAACTAGATGATGTAACGCAGATCCATCATGTACATCACCAATGTACATGCCCGGCCTTTTGCGAACGGCTTCCAGACCCTCGAGCACTGTAATATTGCTCGATCCGTATTCTTCGTTGCTCGTTTCAACTGTTGGGTTTTTTTCGTCGCTCAAGATATTTTCACCGGAAAAATGGTTCCCGGCTATATACCTATCTCCATCAACTGGAGCAATGGACGGATGGCGATTCTAGGAGAATTTATAGGGTTTTCTTGATTCTAAGCGACCATGTATCATCGCAAAATCTGCCCGTTCATTTTGATCATCAACCAAGGGTGAAAAAAGTTCCGGCCGAGTGGTTGTGACGAAGAGCTGATTCTTTCGTTCGCGTAAGAATTCAAAAACCGCGCCAGTTCTTTCTGGGTCTAATTCGCTCGATACATCATCCAAAAGAAGAAGTGGTTCATGACCCGTCAACTTCTTCACACAGGTTAATTCTGCCAATTTTAAGGATAAAGCCAGGAGTCTCTGTTGACCTTGTGAGCCAAATTTTCTCGCTGCTCGACCGTCAAGACGTAATTCGACTTCATCCCGATGAGGACCGAAGCTGGCTCTGCCTCTGAATCTATCTTTTTGACGATTTTCTCCTAAGGCTTGAAGAAACTCGTCCTTATCAGCTGAGCCACCCGGCAAATAAGTTGCGTGTAAATCAAGATTGTTGGCGGCAATTCTTGCAAATGTGGGCACAACTTCGGCAAGTAATTGTTCGGCTGCTCGGGCTCTAGCCCGAGCGAATTGTGCCCCTTCTTGGGCGATGACTACTTCGTATGCGTCTAATTCACGGTGAGAAAGTGTCGACTCACTCAAAAGCCGAGCTCGTTCTCTCAGGGCCTTTTGATAGCGCAAGCGAGCTTCTGTACCCAATGGATCTTGATAGAGAATGATTCGATCGAGCAAGGTCCGACGTATCGATGCAGGGCCGCTTGAAAGATGAAGCTCTCCAGGATGGAATGCGATAACCGGTACCTCTAAAGCGTACTGAATCCGTCGTGCCGGCTTTTTGCCATCAAGGGAAAAGACTTTCGACCTAGCTCTTAAGACGGCTCGCAACTCTCGCTCAAGGCCGAATACTTCTGCTTTGGCTGCGATATGAGACTCGTTCTGACTTTCTTGAATCACCTCGAGAAGCTTTGCGGTACGAAAACTCTTCGTCGTACAGAGAACATAAAGAGCCTCGATCAAGCTCGTTTTCCCGTGACCGTTATCTCCTGAAATCAGGTTCAGTCGCGGTGCAGCATCGAATTGAATATTCTTGAGATTCCTGAAGCGGTCCACCACAAGTCGACGAACAAGCGCACAGTCACTCACGAAATTTCAGTCAGAAGATAGAAAAAAAACTTGATGCCCGAATTCATCAAATTCTCATCGGCATAACAACTGCTAAATAATCTCGATCTTCGCCATCGCCGCCAGGACGAATCACCCCTGGATCGAGCTCGCCACTGAGACCAAGAATTACCTCATCGTCGCTAATTGCGCTGAGCACATCGAGAAAATACTTGGCATTCAATCCTATTGTCAGAGTCTCACCAGTATAATCAACTGATAATTCATCAAAGCCCTCGCCAGCTTCTGGGCTTTCACTCTCTACGCGAAGAGTCCCATCAGAAAGAGTCAGCTTCACTCCTCCAGTGCGATCGCTTGCAGCTAAGGAAACGGCTTTGAGAGCGTCAGAAAGTAGTCCTCGAGGAGCACGAATTGCGTTTTCGCTCTGCGCAGGAATTACCTGATGGTAAGGAGGAAACTGTGCATCGACTAACTTAACGCTGAATCGAAAGCCTGCCAATTCACAATGAACGTTAGGTCCACTTTGAACAATCTTTATTTTAGCAGGTTCATCGTTTGTACTGGCGCCGATTGCCTCTTCAGACAGGCGACGCAATTCTTGAATTCCTTTCAGAGGAATCAACATCGTTGCAGAACCGCTCACCTCTGGTGTGCGTATTTCCATTTTGGATAATCGATGACCATCTGTGGTTACCATTCGCACTCGATTGTCTTCGAGTTCAAATAGGGCACTACTCAAATGAGGACGAGTTTCATCAGTGGAGATCGAAAAGTGACTGCTGTTGATTAGTCTCGACATCACAGAAGCATCAAGCTCCACCCACTCTTCGCCAGCTGGACTAGGAAGTGAAGGGAACTCAGATCCAGGTACGCCGTGAATTGTATACCGACGGGCGGTTGTCGTTGCTCGTAGAGTGGTGATGGATCCTTCTTTGACTTCTATTTCGAGGTCTCCTTCGGGCATCATGCGTACCCGGTCAAAAAGATCTTTCGCACCTACGGCAACCAGTCCCGGTGTTTCTACGGTTGCGGGAATTTTTCCGCTGACAGCTAGAACTAGGTCGGTAGCGGATAGTTTTAACCCGTCATCGATTGTTTCCAATAAAACATTTGCCAGCACTGGCATGGTGCTTTTTTTGTCGGCAACACCCTGACATCGAGCCAAAACACGGATGAGTTCTTTTTTGCTGACGATAACGTGCATGATGATTCAACTTCCTACCGACCTAAGAAGCTTTCCGAAAGGGTAAATCAACCGGAGGTTTTTGTTGAAAGCTGAGCTCGGAAGATAAGATGAGTTTAGATAAATTTATAAATTTAGTCGTTGTAGTAGGGCCTGTGGACAAAGGGGATAAGTGTTTTAAGTTGTTAAAATTATTAGATTAATTAAAAAAAAGACTTGGGGATGAAAAGAAGCTGATCGTTGGTTAACTTCTGGGGACAGTATTTTCTCCACTGCGACTCTTCTATCTATCCACAATCATTGCCGGGTAGTTACCCACAACTCATCCCATGCAAAATTTCTTTGAAGATGCATGAAATTGGTAAGATCCTTCTTTACATTCACTAATTTATTCCGTTTTCATTAGAATTATGATTCTTCGATCTCCTCGAGCCGAGCCAGGGAATCGAAGAGTCTTTGAT
>JAKVCH010000252.1 GCA_022447485.1 Polyangiaceae bacterium
AGCGTTCACCGCAGGGTTGTATCCGAAGCTCGGAGAGCTCCTGTCGAGTACTTTGGGACAAATCGAACCAACAATCGAATTCTGACCAAATTCCTTCAACACCTGCAGCACGCGGGTGGCTGGATATGCCTTAGCGAAATATTGCGTGGTGCCAGCGGCTCCACCGCTCGGCGCCTGTCAGAGAGGACTGTTACGACCCGTGGTCGGCTCGGTGCCACAGTCACACTTCGCATCCATCGCAGAGCAATCCGCCTTGGGGGTCTCTAGCTCGAAGATACATGCATACTGCAAGTCTTGATTCGAAACCTCTGTCCCGGTCGTATTTGCAAACTCATGTCCGTTGATCGAGTTCGCGAATGGATCGTTTGATGAAGGCGGCTCGATTTGAGCGTTCATGATGGGGTTCTTACCGGTACGTGGTTCGAATGACTCCAGCATGAAAGGGTCAAGAGGAGCGACAGGAGCCGCGCCGCACTGAATGGTGGGATTGTTCTGACAATCAGAACTATCAGCAGACTTATTCGCCTCGCCCAACATAACAGCCCAGCGATCTACTTTTTGACCACTATCGAGTGTCACGCTCTTCTCCGCGAGCTCACTCGCCGTGAGATAGGTCAACTGGCTATTCGATTCATCAAGCGATGCCTCATCGGCAATATCCTGCCAAGGCACACCGACGATACCCGCGAAGAAGATCAAGTCGGGGTCACGGGCAATGCCTCGCACGGGAAGACCGTTGGCATCGTAGCTAAGAATGCCGGCGAGAAGTGGATTGTCGACGAATTGAGCTGTGGAGTGATCAATCACCTTCAGCTTCGTGAGGCCATCGACATAGCGCTGCGTCGGGTAAAGTAGATCGATACCGAAGCGCTGCTTATTCGCATAGCAACGTGAGTTCGGTCGGTCTTCAATGACGGTCTGATTGCCTGCCCCTGTGCAGGAAGCATCAAACTCTGCTTGGCACTCTGCGGTAGGCGTAGAGCTACAAGAGATACAGCAAGCGTCATTCGGGTTGGTTGCGCAGGCAGTCGTTGCTGCAGGGAAAGTGAATTGAGAGGTGTCTGCGTTAAAGAACTTACCCAAGAGCCAACCTTGCCCCGAGTTGCTGTAGTAGGCGCCACCATCCATCGCCGAGCAATCGTTCTCATCAGTCAGCACGACGATCGCTACCAAACTATCGGGGCGCAAGAAGGCTTGTCTCTGAACTCGAATCTCTTCGTCGATCGTGGCGCTGTAGCTACGCCCCGAAAGAACGCTACGCTCGTAAGTATAGAGCTCACCCTCTGGGCCAATTGCATTCTGAAGCTGCTGAGTTGTCGCCTCGCCGGCCACGACCACATCGTAGGGTGGATTCGCATCGACTAAGAATCGGTACCATGCCTCCAAAGGCGCCTCGAAACCACAGCCGTCTTCGCCTGCTGCTACAACTTGGTCCGAGAAAAGATCGACGAAAGGAGTGATATTCGCGTCGTCTTGGGCATCATCGTTTTCAGGGTCCCACTTCAGGAATCCGAGGCCCGTATTGTCTTGGACGTTATCGCGAACCTTCGTGATGAGATAACCACGGTCATTCTGTGCGTCTGTGGGAGTTTGCTGCACGCAGACGTCGGGAGCGCCATGACCGCCCAAAGAGGAGGTAATCACCCCAATGTGCATATCGCTGACGGGCTGAAACTCGCGCTGAAATCCGGGGTTGCAGGAGCCATCAGCATTCGCTGGCGCACGATCGATGACGTTGCCATTGGCATCTTTCTCCACACAATCTGGGGTGAGGAGACGCTCCAACATTTTTGGAACCGCCTGCTCGAGAATCTGCTGCTTATCGGACATCGATACAGAGTTATCGATCACGAAGAGCATATCGATCGCTTTAATCGATGAGCTCTGCAGCTTCTCGACGAAAACGTTGCTCGTATTTGGAGACTGCTCCACAACCTCACGGCGTAGGCAACCACCTAGTCCTAGGGCACTCGCTAGCAGCACAGAGCCGGCTATGAGCGAGCCTCGGTAGCTCTTCTGGCGAGAACTGGAAAAGAAAGGACTGCGCTTCGTAACAGACCGACGACGAAAAATGGATGTAGACATATTCGAGTTTCCCTTCGGGTGATTCCCTCCGTGCGAGGAACCAACCCAAGTGCGGCGACTTTCGCCTGATTCCAATTAGAAAGCAATCCCCGTGCCGAAAGAAAAGCACCTGAAATTCGATGGATAAGAGATCTTTCGGCTCAAATGTGTCAACTTAGTTGTCGTTAGGGAAACTTAGTTGCCACTTTGATTTCTCTATCGGAGAAAAGTTTTAGCCGACTTAAATTTCTAATTCTCGGATGGCTCTTGCTCGGACGGCTCTTGCTCGGATGGCTCCTGCTCCGCGCGGCTCTCGTGCTCCTGAGAAGCGAGCTGCTCTCTGCCTAAAGTGTCTCGTAGAGCGTCAAGAAGACGAGCACTAATGCCCTGGATGGCTAAAAGCTCAGCGTCGTCTGCTTGCCGCACGCCCTTCAAGCTACCAAATTCTTTGAGTAAACGTTGGCGTAATTGAGGCCCAATACCAGGTACCTCATCCAGCTTCGACTTGAAACGGCGCTTCTTGCCGATGCGCTCGCGCTGATAATTGGCAAAGCGATGAGCCTCATCGCGAGCACGAGCCAAAAGAAAAAGCTCCGGAGTATTCGGACGCAGGGACAGAGGATTCATCTGTCCCGGCAAGTACACTCGATCCACCACTTTTTCACCCGACTTCGTCTCGCGTTCTTTCGCTAAACCGACAATGGGAAATCCTTCTAAGCCAAGGTCAGACGCAGCTGCAAGAGCAACTCCGAGCTGACCACGTCCGCCATCAACGACAAAGAGATCAGGCAAAGTCCACTGATCTCGCTGCTCTTGATCAATCTCTTGACTCAGATTGGGATCATCTTGAGCGAGGGGCGCGGCTCGCCCTCGAGAAAAACGTCGAGACAGGACCTCAAACATTGCTTCATAATCATCACCGTCACTGACGCTCTTGACTCGATAAGCCTTGTAAGCGCGTTTGTAGGGGACCCCATCTCGCAAGCAGACGACAGATCCTACCGTTGCTTCGCCCCCAAGGTGAGAAATGTCGCAGCACTCAATCGTGCGTGGCAAACTGGGTAAACGCAGCTTCTCCTGCATAGTCCTCAAGCGACTTTGCATATCCTCCTTCGAACGCATCTTTTCCGCGAAAGCATGTGCCGCGTTTTCTCTAGCAAGACTCAAGAGTTGAGCTCGAGGACCTCGAGACGGCGCAATAATCCGCGACTTTTTCTTGGACGATTTCCCCCTGGCCTGCGCAGCACTTAACTCCTGACGCCGTAAGTTCAGCCAATCCTCCACACCGGTGGCCGCATCAGGCAACATAGGCACAATCACTTCCTCAGGAATCAAAGCCGAGCCAAGCCCCCCTTCGGCGTAATGCTCTCTTAAAAAAGAGGCGACAATTTCATCATCGGGTAGAGATGTCCGGGAATGAGACACGCTCAATAATTGAACCACTCTTCCCTGACGAACATAGACAACGCTTAGTTCGACAGAATCCGCTTCGCGGAATAGGCCAAGAACATCTTGGTCTATGTCCGAGACTGCAACAACGCGCTGGGTCTCTCGCACCTTCTCCACAGCATTCAATTGATCGCGATAAATCGCCGCAACTTCGAACTCCATGCTTTGACTAGCGGCGAGCATATTCTGCTTCAACTCGTCGCTCAGCTCGTCGTGGCGCCCCGCCAGAAATAATTCGACAGCCTTCACTTGCTGGGAATACGCCTCCTCATCAATTTCGTAGACGCAGGGCGCAGGGCAGCGTTGGATCTGATATTGGATACATGGCCTCTGACGACTCTTTAATTCACGATCAGTGCACGTTCTCAGCTGAAAGTGCTTTTCGACCAGATGCAAAGTCTTCCGCGCCGCAGTGGCTGAGCGGAAGGGTCCGAAATATTGAGCACCATCAGTGGCAGGACGACGTACCAGCTCGAGACGAGGCCATTCCTTACGACGATCAATCCGCAAGTTGAGGTATTCTTTATCATCACGGAGCTTGACGTTAAAGCGCGGGCGATGCTCCTTGATCAGACTATTTTCAAGGATGGCCGCTTCAGTCTCACTCTCTGTAACAACCGTCTCAAGGTCTCCCAATAAACGTGGCAACGCTGGGATAAAAGCACGTTCATCGGAATTCCCTTCCTGAAAATAGCTCCTCACCCGGGAACGTAGGCTTTTCGCCTTGCCGACATAGAGCACAGTGCCTTCCCGATCGCGGAAGATGTAGCAGCCCGATTGTGCCGGAAGCGTCGCTAGCTTTTCTTCGATCACTTCAGATAACTGATCGTGCTTGGCCATGGCCCTTCCCTTAGCTTGTGTAGACAAAAAATCCGAGGATTACGCGCAAGAACACAAATTTATGCAGATTTCTCTTGAATCGAAGGATGCAATTCAGCAGCTTCAAGCTTGTGCGCCCACCCCGCCTATCGCTTCATGAGCGAAGAAAGAATTTCTCCCAATCTTGGCACTCCGTGCGCAAGCTGATTTGGCAAAGCTCCACCATCTTCGCCCTCTGTCTATTTGCAGGCAGCGCCCTCGCCCTACTGATCCTTCCTCGAGCGCCTCGACCGAACCGGCTGGCGCAAGAAGCCTTCGTCTCGCTCGCAGGCCAGGACTTTCCCTTAGATAAAAACGCCGAGGAACGCGCAACGGCGGCTGTGGGCGACTGGCTCCGTCAGCCCTTTTCCTTGCGCTTACCTGACGGCAGCTACGAGGCTTTGAACCTGAGCGACTACGGTGCAACCCTCGACAACGCAAGGTTAGAAATTCTGTTGCGCGACGCTCGAGATCCTCAAAGCGCTCTAAGAAGTCATCAAGAAGAAGCGTGGTCAATGAAAGAGAAGCAGAACAAGGAGAGGACGTCTCCTTTGGCCCTGCGCTTAGAGCTGCCCATCATCATTGACCGAAAAGCAGCGACAAAACAACTTCTCGGCCTCAAAGAAATCATTGATCGAGCCCCCCGCGACGCTCGTCTGGACGTACAAACAGGTAAGATAAAAGAAGATCAATCTGGCTGGAGCTTAGACATCGATGGCACCTTGGAACGAATAGAAGAGGCAGCGCAACAAGGGCAGAGAGAATCCCAGGCAGCTCTGATAGAAACCAAGCCACGGCGGAAGGCCGACGAACTCAAGGATGTCGATATCGACAACGTCTTGGGGCACTTCTCCACTCGCTATAGCCAAGCCCGTAAGGACCGTGATCGCACGTTCAATCTCCAGCTCGCGGCAAGCCGGCTGGATGGTACTGTACTTCTGCCGGGCGAAGTATTTGACTTT
>JAKVCH010000253.1 GCA_022447485.1 Polyangiaceae bacterium
CCGGCTGACCGCAGAATTGGGGCAACTCACGTACTGAAACAGAATGAAAGTGCAGCGAAGCCTGATTCAGCCAACGCCGGACCTGAAGAGCATCAAAAAATTCATAGAGCCGGCGACGAGCATGCTGATGCGAGGGTAAGCCTTTGAGAAGAGACGCGCGGCGACTCCAAATCATCGCCGCTTGTTCACGCCCGTAATTTTCGGCTTTCTGGAGACATGCCTTGGTGCCCTCTTCGAGAACTTGGTCTTCTGCTGGCCTGAGACAAGTCGCTCGTTCACTTTCTTGGCCGCTATCACTCGCCTCTCCCCCTGGCCTCCGTAAGTCGAGCGCAAGCAGCCTTTCTTCGAGATGCTTGAAACAAGAGCGTAGGGCAAAAAAGCACCACGGCGACTCCACTTGCAAATCTTGACTAGCAACGGCCTCGGAAAAGCGCGGTCCCGTACCAAAAGGCACACGGTCGCTTTCGCGACAGAGAATGCGCACGACAGGGTCCATTGCCATCTTCAATGCTCTCACCTGCGACAGCTTCGCCAAGAAATGAAAATCTTCGCCAGCCTGCCTATCAGGCATACCTCTAACTTTTGCATAATCTTCCATCGAAGCCGCAAAAGCACTTCCTAAAGCATGAAATGCAAAAGGAGAGCGAGCAAATTCTAAACCGAGAGTATAATAACGAAAAGCTATCTCTAAGTGAACCATGGGCAAGGGGAGCCGTGGCCGCTTTTGCTCCTCGGTGCCAGCAGCAAAGCTATCATAATGTTGCCACTGAAAAAGCAAGGCTGAGCAAGAGGAGTCCTCCTCTTCTATTGCTCTCCAGCGAGCACTCGACAACTCCGCATCCGCATCCGAACTCAGTACGTACTCCTGGGCTAGATAACCGAAAGACCAGAGACCATAGACCAAATCCAACCCCCAACGCCTGGCTAAACCCACCCCTTGATGCTCAGCGAAAAAAGTCTGTGGCGTTGACCTATTGATCAACACAACGGCTCCTGCGCCCCACTCCCGACGCCGTAGAACAGAAATTGTCGGGGCAAGGCATTCTTCCTCTGCCCCTTCACGAAGGATTTCGCAGAAGTCCCGATTCCTCCCCAGAGCTTCAGTGGAGCTACTTGCCCGGCCGTTCACAACAAAGACCAATAGTCGTCGGCGCTCTCCCGACAGACTCGGAAGTATCCAGCGGAGACAATCAGTCGGCTCGTCGCTGACAGGAATCACACAAGCACTGAGAAATGGCTCGGGAAAGATTCGTCCCCACTTCTCGCCGATACTCGGCCAATACTGCGGCGGAATGACGGCGTAGCGCCCTAGGTATTTATTTTCTGCTGGCTGGCAGCCTCGCGTCAATGAACTCGGGCCTCAATCGGTAGGCGCTCCACCACCGTTGCCTCGTAGTCCAAAAGTTCGTCGGCTCTTGCTCGCACCTCGGAAAAAGGTGCATAGAAGCGAGCCAAACGAAAAAAGAAAGCATGATGGCGGGATTCAGCTCGCGCGAGATCCATGTACATTTCCTTCAACTCATGCGCCGCCGGCAATGCATCAGCAACCATCTTCAAACGCTCGCACCCCCGAGCTTCCACGACTCCTGCAACGAGGAGAGAATCGATCAGGCCATCCGTGCCACCCTGACGCGCCTGTTGACGCAGTGCTCGAACATATTCATCCCGATAGTCCTTATCCAGCATGAGCCCCCGCTGCGCCATCACGCGATACACTCGATGAAAATGCTCAAGCTCTTCTCGGGCAAATTCGATCATATCGTCCAAGAGCTCCTTTCGATCGGGGTAGCGCACAACAAAGGACATGCCGGTAGCCGAGGCTTTTCGTTCGCAAGCCGCATGATCAACCAAAAAAGAGTCAAAATTAGCGAGAACGGTTTCGAGCCAGGCTGCAGATGTAGGGATACGAAGATCAAGCATGGGCGAACCTCATATCGCTTTCTTTTCTCGACGCAACTCTATTCACCCATCAAATGAACAACCAGGCGCCTGGTATGAGCTTGAGCCCGATGTTCCAATAGGTAGAGGCCCTGCCAGGTTCCTGTCAGCAGTCGACCGGCAGAAAATGGAATACTTTCACTGGTCTTCGTGATCACCGACTTGGCATGGGCTGGCATATCATCGGGACCTTCATCTGCATGTTCCCATGGTCGATCCGCCGGAGCTAAGTCATCGAGCCAAGACTGCAAATCGCGTTGCACCGCGGGATCGGCATTTTCTTGAATGATAAGGCTTGCCGAGGTGTGTTGTACAAATACTGTACAAAGCCCTTGCTCCAGCCCGCTGCGCTTGATCACGTCTTCTACGCGACGGTGAACTGAAACAGAGCCGCGTCCAGTTGTGGGCACAGAAAGTAATTCCTGATAGATAGTCACAGGATCGGCTACCCTAGCCAACTGGCCACATCCAGCCCTGAACTGCCCTCAGAAAGACATTCGCCCACAGAGCTGATAACTACCTCGTGTGCCCGAAAACCGAGAATCGCGCTTAGAACAAGCAAGCCCCCCCTGGTTCGACAAGACCATCGGTCATTGGCTTCCGTCGACGCATTTCGGCAGGCAAGCCTACTTCGTCTTGGTAGCGATGATTCGCCATCATGGAATCCGCACGGCCAACGCCGTCGCTTTCGACCTATTCCTTGCCATGGTGCCGATGCTGGGTGTCACGGGCTGGCTCTTGGCTCACCTGCTGACCTCCAGCCCAGGAGCAACCCATGCAACTGGACTTTTGCTCAACCTTACGCCGAACCAAGTCCACGGTTTTCTCAACCTGCACATCTCAGAGCTCGCTGCCAAAAACATCGCACCAGTGGCAGTGCTCGTCGGTTGGTGGCTTTCCTCCTCTGCCTTCTACACCCTGATCTGTGTCTTTGAGGAGACTTTTGATTGTATTCCCCGCTCCTGGGTCAGTGGACGCCTGCTCTCTCTAGGCTTCGCGCTCCTCGGTATGTTCACCCTCGGCTCAGCCGTAGCGGCTAGCCTGATTGCTTCTGCTGACCTCATCGCCCTACCGGCCTTCGGTTTCAGCAAAATCGAGGAAAATCAGCTACTGCGTTGGCTCGGCGTACCCCTAGGACTCGTGGCCATCGCCGCCTTTCTCTCATTCATCTATCGCTACTCTATTTACCGCCCTGGCTACCGCCGCACTGTCTGGCCAGGGGCCACTGTCGCCACTATCCTCGGCGTCTGCGCTTCAATTGTGCTCGGCTACTATGCTTCGAATATTGCCAGCTACGCAGTCTTTTACGGCGGATTAGCCGTGATTGTCATTACGATGCTCTGGCTCTGGCTTTGGGCCACCGCCGTCCTCATTGGGGCCGAAGTAAATATTGCTCTCGAAGAGCTTCGTTTTCAAAAAAACCACCCGGATTTTCAAATCGATCTTCCAGCAATACTTGCGGCAAAGAAAAGACTCCTCTCTGCTCCTCAGGCTAGAAAAAAAATCATGCCCTCCCCCAAGCGAGACTGAAGCAGCGATTATAATTGCTCGGGGTCGGCGATGGGGGTGGCAAGACGATAAAGCTCGGGCGGAAGAGGCTGGCCCGGTTGAGCATACTTGGGAAAAAGGATTCGACCGCTCTCCGGTGCTTTCAAAACTGGGCTCCCAGGGCGAGAGAGCACTTCGCCTTTTTTTACCTCGAGCCAATTCGTGAGACCAGGTCGTAATTCGCTACCTGCTGCAAATTGAGTTTCGATATAAGAGGTTTGGTACCATCCTATCGAGGCAGCAGCCTGCACATAACTATCCAGGCTTTCACCACGGACGAGCAACGCCTCACTCAGCTCAATAAAGCGACACATTGCGCGAAAAGCCCGCTCTTCCTGCAACTCATCAAAGCCTCGAAACCCTATTTCTACAGTCAAGCCGACTTTACCTCGCGCTCGAACATACTCATCGAGACAACATGTCCCAGGAGAAAAGCTTGCTCCAGAGGCCCGAGTCAAGCCGAGAGGAGCCGCCCCTAAGGCTCGAGCCCACTCTCCTAATTCGTTCGTCCAAGGAAATGTATAGAACGCGGATTCAGTTGGCGTCTGCGTTTGATGAATGTCCAAGAAAGTATCGACCTGATCCAAGATAGGGCGAAGTTCTTCGGCCCGCCGCCTCTCGAGCGAGGCGGCAGTACGATCAAAGGTAAAAACTCGATTGAGGTCTTCTTCGAGAAAGCGTTGATTCTGAAGAGCAGCCGCCCCATTGCCCAAGAGCAGAAAAATATTCACTTGGGGCTGGATCCGGCCCTCACGTAATTGTCTCTGCAGTTCAACAAGCGCCGGCAACGAACCGAACTCGTTCCCGTGAATCATGCTGCCTAGACAAACCGTCGGAGCTTCTTCCGAACAGAAAAACAGATCACAATCCGGGGGTAGCGGTACGTCGGTCGAAAGACGATCACGAAACTCTCTGAGAAGGAGGCCAAGTTTTTGCACGCGGCAACCCTAGCGCATCCAGACGCCCCGCACATCTACAAAGCCTGCGAGCGGCAAGGTCTCACCCAGCGTCAGAATCGGACCCTCTGCCTGACAGCCGTCAGTCTACCCGACAATTTTCGGAGAAATAACTGGTCTCTGTGATTGGCATGGCGTTCGCAAGGGAGCTCCGGAAGAAGCAACACCGCTTCACAGAAAGAAAAGAGCAGATAATGGAGAACGCAAAGATGAAATTTATCTATGTAATTACAGGTCGAGGCGAACGAAAGTTCTGGACTAAAGTGGGGGTTGCCTTCGTCAATCGCGACGGCTCACTCAACTGTAAGCTCGACTCTCTTCCCGTAGATGGCGAATTGCATATTCGCGACTATGTCCCCCGGGAGGAACGCTCCAGCAATGGGGAGCTCGGCGAATCGCTCCAGGCCCTAGCGAGCTGAGGCCGGTTGATGCCCGAGAACGACTCCAAGTCCAAGAAGGAAAGTGTTCCTCTCTTAGAAAAGACCAATCTCCTCGGGCTCAACTCAGTCTGGGGCCCCCTGCTGCTGAAATCAGTAGCAGGGGCGGCCGCTCTCACTCTACTCACATGGCTGGGGGCGAATGCTCGCCAGGCAACGGCCGCTGAAGTCAACAACGCCCACCCACAGACTGCGCCTAAGCGGCAGGCTTCGCCTCAGCGGCAGACTTCGCCTCAGCGGCAGGCTGTAACGATAAAACAGCATTCGCTCCAGGCTCCGCCAGGGAAGCTCCTCTGTCCTTGTACATGCAGCCCCGGAACCTCCGCATCGAACAAACGTCAACAAACAGATCAGCGCCAAGAGTCGACGGCGTTTTTTGAAGGCAAACTCTTGGTCAACCTAGCGACTCGCGAAGACTGGCTCAAGCTCAAAGGAATT
>JAKVCH010000254.1 GCA_022447485.1 Polyangiaceae bacterium
GAGCAAATTGTGAACGAACTTTCTAAGTATCGTTATCGTTCTGGCGGAGACTTTTCTTGCGGTATGGTGATTCGAACACCTGTCGGCGGAGGAATTAAGGGAGGGCACTATCATTCTCAGCATCCTGAGTCTCAGTTCATCTGCCTACCGGGCATGAAAGTTGTGATTCCTTCGACTCCCGCTGATGCGAAAGGGCTCTTGTTATCGGCGATTGATGACCCCGATCCGGTAATATTTTTAGAGCCCAAGCGCATCTATCGAGCAGCAAAAGGGGAGGTGCCTGAGGGAGATCACCGCGTCGATTTGGGGAAAGCTGCGATTCGTCGTCCGGGCACTGACGTCACGGTGCTTTCTTACGGTGCAATGGTTTATGAGGCGCTTGATGCCGCCGAGAAGGCAGAGGAAGAGGGCGTGAGTGCAGAGGTGATCGACCTGCGCACCCTTTGGCCAGTTGATATTGAGACTATTGTTGCGAGCGTCAAAAAAACGGGCCGGGTGGTGATTGTCCATGAAGCTCCACGGACGGGAGGCTTTGCAGGTGAGCTTGTGACCCTGATTTGTGAAAAGGCTTTCTATTATTTACAGGCGCCCCCGCGGCGAGTTACGGGCTTTGATACGCCCTTTCCTTATTCCTTAGAGGCGGAATATCTTCCGCTTTCACATAGAATCTTACCGGCTCTTTTGGAGTCGGCGTACACTTCTTGAAACATTGATTTGCTAGTTCCTTTCCCCCAGCTAGTTGATTTATGAGCAATTTTTAGCCAAAAAGCGACCGCGGCTTGGGCCGCGCCTCTTTCCGACGAATAGCGACATTCTGCTAGTTCGACGTCAAAAGAGGCAAGAGAGATAAAGAACATGTCGAAGTTTGAATTCAAGCTGCCGGATATCGGCGAAGGTGTCACCGAAGGTGAAATTGTTGGTTGGCTCGTCGAAGTAGGCGACGCTGTCACTGAAGACCAAGATATGGTCGAGGTGATGACCGATAAAGCTACGGTCACGATTGGAGCTCCACAAGATGGCACGATCGCTGAGCTTCGCGCAGAAGTTGGCGATACCGTACCGGTTGGGGACATATTGGTTGTTCTCGAGGCTGCGGGAGGCGCGCCTGCTGCTGAAGAAGAGAAGGCCGCCAGCGCGGTTGGCGACATTAAAGAAGAGTTGCCGGGTACGGCATCTATTCCGCCTGCTGCTGCAACGCCGGCACCCGCTGCAGCGCCCCCCGCAGCGCCAGTAGAGAGTGGGCCTGTTTTGGCAGCACCAGCAACTCGCAAGCTGGCTCGAGAATTAGGCGTAGATATCGCGCAGGTTCCTGCGACGGGCTCTGCTGGACGAGTTACCCGAGAAGATGTGGAAAGGTTTGCAGCCGGGGGCTCCGCCGGAGGTGCTAGTCCTGCGCCTGCAGCGGCTGTTCCTGCTCCTGCCCCGCTGGCTATCTCTGCCCCGCCCGCGGCCCCAGAAGATCAGCGCGTACCAATTCGCGGCCTGCGGAAGCGAATTTACGAGAGTATGGAGCGCAGCAAGCGCACGGCTGCTCACTATACCTATGCCGATGAAGTGGAGTGCACTAAGCTGATTGAGCTACGTAAGCGCTGCAAGCCTCTGGCAGAGGAAGCGGGAGTGAAGCTAACCTTTCTACCCTTCTTGATCAAAGCGACAGTTGCTGCCCTGAAGAAGCACCCGCTTCTCAATGCAGTTGTTGATGACGCAAATATGGAGGTGATTCAGAAGGCGACTTTTGACATCGGTATGGCTGCAGCCACTGATGCTGGTTTGATGGTTCCCGTTTTACGCAATGCCGACCGCCTCAGCATTGTGGAAATCGCTCAGGAGGTTTCTCGCCTGGCAGAGGGCGCGCGCAGTGGAAAGCTAGCGGGCTCTGATATGGGAGGTTCAGGTTTCACCATTACGTCTCTCGGTCGTGACGGTGGTCTCTTTTCCACCCCTGTCGTGAACTATCCAGAAGTTGGCATCATGGGCGTTCATGAAATGAAGAAGAAGCCCATTATTGTTGATGATGAAATCAAAATTGGGCAGGTGATGGTACTCTCTTGGTCCTTCGATCACCGCATCATTGATGGCCATGTGGGCGCAGCGTTTGGTAAAGAGATTATCCGAATGCTCGAAAATCCTGATCGCCTGATTATCGAGATGCCCTGAGTCTTGAGGGTCGGTAACCCTGAGTCTTGAGGCTGAATACCTCGTTGTGATGGGCTCCTCTTCGTAAGAAGGGGGGCCTTGTTTTTTTATCCTGGGTCGATTCAGACGCCAGCTTTCAGGTTGCTTCGGGCCAAGCTGAGCCAAGATTGGCTCAGTCTTTTGATCGGTTACAAGTCGGTAGATGTAGGTAATGTGAGGGGTGTGTAAGGTATTTAAATCAATCATCGAGGCGACTATTTTCGCTGTTGAAGCCTCGCAAGCTGGGGGCCCTCGGTGTAGGGTAAGGAAGTGAAGCGTGCTTGTTGCTTCACTCCCTATTGCTTTTCAATTTGCTCCACCGTTTCATGACACCAAGAGACGCGTCACCCCAAAAAACTATCGCTTCCAATCGACTTCCTTCTTCTCTTTTCAAAAGCGGGAAACGAGTGATTGATGAGGATATTTTTCATGCCCGGGAGAGGTCCCAGACTTTAAGTAGAGGCAGGCAACCGTTTTCTCTGCCTTGGCATGCGCTACTAGCCCTCGGCTTGACTCTGGTCGTTTCCGAGAATGTCCATGCAGAGGAGAAGGCGCCGACCACCGCTGAGTTGCAAGAAGCAGCGTCGGCGTTTGATCGAGGTCGCTCTGCTTTTCGAGCAGAAAATTACACAGAAGCGGCCCAACACTTTGAGACGGCAGATGATTATGCTCCCAGCCCAGCATCGTTACAGTTAGCGATGATCGCTCGCAAAGAAGCGGGGCAATTAGATAGAGCTGCCTCTTTGGCTGCTCTATTGGTCGAGCGATTTCCCGAGGAAAAGAAGGCGGTTGCCGGGGCAAAAGAGGTTCTTGCGTTGGCTCGGCCTGAACTGATGCAAGTGAATATTCGCTGCACAGAGGAATGTGTTTTGACTGTCGACGGCAAGCTGCTTCACGGTGGCGGTAGCTTGAATCGCCAGGTCTACCTTCAGCCCGGTGAATACACCGTCCGAGCCGGTTTTTCAGAAGAGCGTGGAACAGAAAAACCGGTAGACGGAGCAGCGGGTGAGGAGTTGGGGCTTTTATTTGAGGCTCCGGCTTTACCGAAGGAGGCGCCCCCGGTTGTTGTGCAGTCGCAGTCTCAGATTGAGCCTATTCCACCTGTCGAAACTATGGTCGAGGCAGAACCGAGCTCAGGTCTCTCTCCGACGTTTTTCTGGACTGGCGTTGGCATGACCGGCGCGGGCTTGGGTGCCTCTATTTTCCTTTCCGTCTATGCATTGAATAACCCGGGAAAAGATGCAGTGACCGAAGAGTGTCAGGAACAAGGAAAAGACTGTCCAGCGTATCAAGAAGGAATCAAAAATCAGCGCAACGCAAATATAGCTTGGGGGGCAACTGCTGCTGTCGGGGTACTGACAGCTATCAGCGGTATTTGGTGGACGGATTGGCACCGCGGCGATAAGGAAACGGCCCTATTGCCAAGTTTTGAGCTTGGTCGGTTACATGTTCGACCCGTTGTCACTTTGGGGCCGGTTGGTTATCTCGGCGCCGAAGGAACTTTTTAGGAGTGTTAGGTGAGCGTTAAGCTCTTGAATGTAGAGGCCGAAGGCCGGAAATTCGTCGATCGATACGAGTTGATGGCCGAGATTGCGTCTGGCGGGATGGCGACTGTCTTCTTGGCGCGCCTAGCTGGCGTGGGCGGTTTTCAGCGCCTCTATGCCGTCAAGAGACTGCATCCTCATTTGCAGGGTGAGAGCGAATTCGTTGAAATGTTTCTCGACGAAGCGCGTTTGGCTGCGGGTATTCATCATCCCAATGTTGTTCCTATTCTTGAGGGGGGGGCGGGGCAAGGTGGTTATTACTTAGCGATGGAGTACATCGAAGGCGACACCTTTGCCCGTCTTCTTGCTCGCGCCGCTTCACTCAAGCAGCGTATCCCCGAAGAAATTGTGGTGCGTGTGGCTTTGGACTCTTTGGCAGGTTTGCATGCTGCTCATGAGTTAAAAGATGAATCGGGGGCGCCGACTGGTTTGGTTCATCGCGATGTTTCCCCTCAGAATATTCTTGTTGGGGCCGATGGTGTGGCAAGGATCACCGACTTCGGAGTCGCGCGAGCGCAATCTCGACTAACAGCTACTCGCGTTGGTCAGTTAAAGGGAAAGCTCGCCTACATGGCGCCGGAGCAGGCCCAAGGAGACGAAGGGATTGACCGACGCGCGGATGTATTTGCTGCGGGGATTGTTGTCTGGGAAGGCTTGGCCCATAAGCGACTATTTAAGGCTCAGAATGAAGCCAGTACCTTAGCTCGAGTATTACAAGAGCCGATTCCTCGCTTGCACGACGTAGCTCCGCAAATTGATACCCGTATCTCAGACGTTGTGATGAAGGCATTAGAGCGCGATCTCGACAAGCGCTATGCGACTTGTGCAGAGTTTGCCGATGCTTTGGAGCGAGCTGCTCGGGATAGTCAGCGCTTAGGAAGCTCTCGCGACCTTCTTGGTTATATGGAAAGTGTACTGGGCCAAGAGATTCAAGCCCAGCGCGATGAACTGCGGGCGTGGCGAGTGAAAGCAGAGCAGCTTCCTGGGGCGCCGGAGGTGAGTACGGGAAGCGTGTCCGGCGTCTCTTCGGATGGGGTGACTCCTGCACCTGTTCGTCAAAAAAAGAGTAGTGTTTTATTGATTGCGGCAGCCTTGGGCTTGGTGGCCCTCGGCGGAGGTGGTTATGCCGCGCTGAAGTCATTTCTTCCTCGCTCGGCGGCGCTGCCGGGTAAGGAGGGGAGGGTGGCGCCAGCGTCAGCGCAGTCCGGACGCACAGCGCCATCTGCTGTGGCGCCAAATATGGCTGGTTTAGCAGGGCAAGAAGAGCTGTCTGGGAACGAGAAGAGTCCTCCGGCGAACAAGACGAAAGAAGGCTCCCAAGGAACGTCTGCGTCCGATCCGTCGGCCGCGTCGTCAAATGTTCAGCCTAAAGAAGAGGCTACGCCGCAGGCTGAGCCCGAGACTGAGCCGAAACCAGAGGCTCAGCCCGGTTCAAAGGCTCAGCCCGGTCTAAAGGCGCAGCCCGGTTCAAAGGCTCAGCCCGAACCAGAAGCCAGGCCCAAGCCTAAGCCTAAGCCTAAGCCCAAGCCTAAGCCCAAGCCTAAGCCCAAGCCTAAGGAAAGCGCTCTGGATGCCCTC
>JAKVCH010000255.1 GCA_022447485.1 Polyangiaceae bacterium
TCCTGACCTGAGTCTACTGTCGCAGATGGTTCCGAATTGTCCGGCTTTGGCGTGCCGGAACCGCCAGACGTGTCGGTGGTAACCGATTTCTTTTGTTCGTCTTCAGCGGCGTCAGATCCACTGCAGGCAGCCACTGAAGTCAAAAGTACGACACCAGTCGCAAGAAGCGTTGGTAATGTCGTTTGCTTGCTCGTCTTGTACATGGCGAGCAAGCTATCAAAACGAACGGGGAGTTGCCAGCGCCGGACTCCCTTCATCGTATTCGCGGCAGATTGATTCTGGCGAGGTTGATTTCAAGGCCTCTTGTGACGCGAAGCATGGTGTGAGCGATGTAACGTGCCATTTCGCGAGATGACTCTCTACTTGGGAATCTTTGCGGCCGAGAAGTAAGTAAGCTAAGACACGGGAATGAGCTTAAGGCGCTTCATAGCGGTTGGGACCGCGACACTCGTCGTTTCTCAGGCTGCATCGGCAGGAGATGAGATTCCTCCGTTCGATTCGATTTTCGTCAGACAGCAGTTTGTGAGCGCCGGTTCGACCGACCCTTTGGCTGTTGTATACGACCCCTGCCCGACCGACACGGCGGAACTTCCTACCGTTCAGCTCTCGAACGGTGATGAACTGGCTCATGACACCTGGGAGCCTTTTGCCAACTCGGAGGCCTGCGCTTGGATTTGGCAGCCGGCTACGCCATGGCCTGAGGGTCGTTTCGAAGTCACCGTCGTGGGAGCTACCGGGCAGGTTGGTACTTGGTCTCTATGGAGCAAAAATATAGACCCTGAACTCGGTCTTTTGATCGAGTCTATGATTGAGTGGAACGAAGTGCGCATCCCGTCTTCCGGTTGCGAGGGTTGGGAACCTGATTCAGGCGCACACCCTTTCTTTTGGACGGTGTCTCATCGCCCACGCATTCGCTCAAGCGTCAGGGGGAACAAACAGAAGTACCTCCTCTCTTTTGAGTTGGAAGAGGGCGGAGACCCCCTCGAGTATTGGGGGGGAGGCGGCGCCGTTATGGTCAACGTAGAAGATGAGGGCGACGAAGTCTGCTTTCAATGGACAGCGGAGCTATTAGACGGTTCAGGCGAGCCGGAGATCTTCAAAGATTGCCTGGACCTAAACTCTGAGCGACCTTCTTCCTTCCAGCTCGAAACGAACACTCCGCTTACAGAGATGGGGCTATGCACCTCTCCACCGGAAGAATACAAAGCCGAATGGTGTGCGTTCTTCGAGCCGGCCTTTTCTGAGGAATCCTGCGGGGCCTTCGAAACGTCGGATGGTTGTTTCGCAGCGCGGCGCCAGTGCCCTGGGGGCGACAACCCGACAGAGTCTGACGAAGCCACCGAGAGAGCCGAAGCTGCAGCGATGGATGCCGAGAAAACGCCCGAAACTTCTGGGGATAATGAGGGCCCCAATGGCTCAGAAGCAGGCGGCTGCAGCATCAGCGCAGGGAAGAAGACCAACACCACTTGGCCGTTTGCCCTTCTGTTGGTGACCTTCGGCTACGCCACGAGGCGCTTCAACAGTCGAAGGCGCGCACCAGCTTTCCGCGCCTAAGTGGAACCAAAACGAAAAAAGCCAGCACTCCTCGGGCGCTGGCTTTTTCATTTTCTGCAGTGGGTTTCGGTCTCGTCACTCCGCCGGGATTGCCGGGAGCTCCCGCGTTGGGGGAGGGCTGTCAGTAAACCCTTTCTGGGAACTCAATTTTCTCCAGCCACCTTCACCAACCGCGGCAGAGCCTGCACCCGTCATCCCGGGAGGGTGCGGGTATGAGCATTGGGTGAGTTTGGATTTCCTAGGCTCAGCTCATTCGACATGCGGCCGCGCAGATCGAGAAATCTAGTGTGGATCGAGGACTGATCATGTTGAACCTGGTCGATACGTTCCCGCACCGACCCATCTACTCATCGATCTTCACCAACCGGGCATAAAATACATCCTGTCAACTTTGAAAAAAGCCCCTAGAATGGCCGAGTGCGTTTGGAATTCCTAGGCTCAACCCCACTAGCACGACATCCTAGAGGGAGAACAGGGCGAGGCCTTTGGGGGAGAGAAGAGGCGCATTTGCCGCGGTGCGCAGAACTTCGGCGGTGCATTCCCCCTATGAACCCTTCGCGTGAACTCAACGCACGGTTTCGCCAAGAAGCGCTCAGGGAAGTAGCCAATGGGCAGCTAGGCAAGGCCTACGCAGCCAGGAGCAGAGTAGAGTTGAGGCTTCACCAACCATAGCCGCAGGACCTACGCTTCGGCGACGGCCCGAAGCCGAGGAACGAGAAGCACAGCCCCGACGCCGTAGCCATGGATAGCCTCTCTGGCATCGCCGCGAAGAAATTGACGCATCTTTCTGCAGAGCAGGACCGGGCCCGACAGGAACTCCAAGCTCTTCGCGGTGCCTGGCCACCAAAAAAAGCTACCCGAGCGATGATGGGACCTTTCGCCGGCAAAGCCCCAACTGGCTTGTAGAGTGCCTTCGGCTGACGCCCACTGGATACCTGATCTATTTAAGAGTAGCTCTCCCGCTAGCAACGCTATGATCTATCTACCCCCTACCCACGTGCTTCGTTTGGTCTCCGCCATCTTGGCGGCAGCCGCCATGGCACTAGCCTGCTCCGACGAACCGACGCCACAGCACCAAGCTCCGAGCAAGGACGGGCAGTCAAGTGGTGATGATGCCAAATCCGAGGGTGGCGCCAACACAACGGAAGGCGCTTCATGTCAAGGATGCGGAGCAGAGCAAGAGTGTTTGCTGAATGGCGAGTGCCATACGCCCTGTCAGGATCGAGAATGTGGTGAAGACTCTGTGACCGGGACAGAGTGCGGCAGCTGCGATGGAGGCCGGCTCGGCTGCAATCAAGACTCGTTTCAGTGCAATGCCGTTCTCTGCGAAGAAGATGAACGAGTCGCAGATGGCCGCTGCGTCGCCTGTCCAGCCACCTTCGCAACCGGGCATAAAATACACCCTGTCAACTTTGAAAAAAGCCCCTAGAACGGCCGAGTGCGATTGGAATTCCTAGGCTCCAACGACTGTGCTTGTTGGTCTTTGGAAGATGTGGTGCCAGCTGGTTCTAGCGGAGAAAAGAAATTACAAAATATTTATTATGAAAAAAAAGTTTCTTATTAGTAGAGTGATTATGTTTATTGTTTTATATGTTTTAATTCACTTAGGTACTAATCAATTTTTGTATGGTGAAGAAGGAGGTATTTGGTTGTTTCCAACTTCCCTTTTAGGTTTAATTTTTGGTTTTGGAGATTCAAGGTTTATTTATTTAGGTGACTTGTTTACAACTATCTGTGTTTTTCTTTTACTT
The DNA here is from genome assembly GCA_022447485.1 of Polyangiaceae bacterium. Taxonomy (GTDB): domain Bacteria; phylum Myxococcota_A; class Polyangia; order Polyangiales; family Polyangiaceae; genus NIC37A-2. Next base: position 3,306 of record JAKVCH010000255.1, read on the forward strand.
GATAGAGTAATTAGTAAATTATCCTGTTAGTAGCTGACAGCAATATCCCGCTAGCTCTATATGTTCAGCAAAGTCCTCGCTAATACGGGAAGAAGACAATGTCATTGCCAGCCACCTTCACCAACCGCGCAGAAAATACATCCTGTCAACTTTGAAAAAAGCCCCTATAACGGCCGAGTGCGATTGGAATTCCTAGGCTCCAATGACACCCCTCACTATGAGCAAAAGCCTGTTGGAGAAAAAGGCGTGATCGTTACATACCCGAATAAGGTCGGACCGAGTGTTCTCTATGATTCCAGCACGCGCAATCTCAGCCACTACTGCGGTCTTTCAAAGATTACGGGGCGAATGTTCACTGAAACTGACTTTGTGCGGCTCGAAGAGCGCAATCCTAACGGAACGGATCGTCGCTTCACTTGCGAAGATGACTTCGCTGGCCAAGGAGATAAATGCACCCATTGGGTGATCACAGTGAATGGTGACAACCACGTCTTCAACCGGGACGTCAGTCCAGGTGCCACTTGTTTCGAGCTATGAACATTCGATTAATTTTCGCTTTTCCGTGTCTGGCCTTTGGACTCTTCTTTGCGTGCGATGAAGACGAGCCCGGGTGCTCGGAATACGAGGAAACCTATTCAGCTGCCATTTTCGTGCGCGATCCGGCTGATTGGGTCAATGGTGATGGCACCTTGGTGAGTGACGACTGTCGGGACTATTGCCCCGAAGCGGATTCGCTCTTGGGCTGCGGTGGAGCCAGCGTTGAGCCATACCCCGCTGACAGTCGCCCACCGGACGAGGTCATCGGAGGCGCCCCCGGTGTGGGGAGCATGGGCGGCGCCGGGCAAATTTGGGTCATCAAGACTCAGTGCACACACGATACATATGGCGCGTGCGCTGAGGCCGAAGAGGATTGAACAACTATCAGGGCGCTTGACGTTCCTCATTGTCTGAATCACGGAAAGGCCGCTGGCGAAGGTTCACTTCGTGTATGACGGAGACAAACTCGTGGAGGTTTACCGTCAGGAGAATAGGAAATCCACCCACCTTCGCAACCGGGCATAAAAGACATCCTGTCAACTTTGAAAAAAGCCCCTAGAATGGCCGAGTGCGTTTGGAATTCCTAGGCTCTACACTTTCCAAAGAGCCACAGAAGAGACCTCGGATGAATTGTCGGAAAGCTTTCTTTCTTTGAGCTATCTCGGGTGTAACGGGATGTCCCTTGACCTTCTTCTTCGCAATCCCGATGGTGTATCGATTTATGCAGAGACTATCAGCACGGTAAACGACTCTCTGTCGACCCATGAGGTCACGGCATATGGTAGTAATACTGGGAAGCGCGCCGACGGTATTCTCAGTAATTTTGATGCACCATATAACTTCGCGTCGTTTCCGTCAGAGATACCAAACCCGATATGGCCCATCAACACGCCTTTCAAACATTATCGGGTCATGCGAGAGGCAAACCTGAAGGCCCTCAGCGTGCTTGAGGTGGAGGGTGATACCTGCGGTGGTCAAGACGAAGAGGATATGATTTGGCGTGAACATCACCTCGATTCAGGGTTGACGTATCAACGTTTCGCCATCGACGAGTCAGGCAGGACAAATCCTCTCGAAACTACCTTAGAGCTGGTTGTTCCAGCTGATTCATTTGACGGCACGATCAATGACTTAACGGTTACGATTGAGGCTGGTGGTATCAATGGGTTTTTGGTTACGCTCACATCACCAGCACCGAACAGCACGACAGTCACTCTTTCGCCGAGTAGTAGCACTGGCGTTACTTCGAATGAGCATAAGTACACGACGTTTGATGATGCTTCGACTAACCTATTGTCGAGTGAGAGCGTGACAAGGAACTACAAGGTCTTTAAACCTCACGAGGCACTCTCCGCCTTTGACGGTAAAGATCCAGAAGGCACGTGGACCTTGAAAGTTGAAAATGAGGTTTCTTCGTCCGTGAGC
>JAKVCH010000256.1 GCA_022447485.1 Polyangiaceae bacterium
GATGGTTTTTCCTTGAGCAATTTGAACAAGGCGGTTGATCGTCAGGGCGGTCTTATCCAGTTCGAGAGACTCAGGGTCAGTAGTTGCTGGATTGCCAAGCGTTGTCATTGTTCAATCGAAAAGGCAGGGAATAGAGTGAAATGGATTTTATCGAGTTACAAGAGATCTGACAAAGCTGGTGGTGTACCAGAGCTGAAGTGAAGAGATCATATTGTCGCGCTCCTGTATAGGCCCCAAGTGAGGTGATTCAGCTGCTGAAACCGGAATCAGATTGTGTTTCAGCACTAACCTAGCCCGAGAAGCACGATTGACGAGGAATCTGGACGGCTTTTCAGAGCTGAATGGTCAAATTTCCTTAGGCTCGAGGGCGCTCGCCTGTGGTATCCGGAGCCTCCCGTCCTTTCAGCCTTACCTCCAGAGTGCCCGTCGACGCGAGAGTGGCTTCAGTTGCCATCTTTCTGGGTGAAGGGTCGTTGGAGAGCTTCAGAATTTGGAAACTGAGATGACCGCGTCCTCGCTGCAGATGTAGCTCGACCCGCAAGTGATCCCTCGGCAGGATTGTATCCTTAAACTTGACTCTTATTTGCGCCTGAAGACCTTGGAGAGAAGGCCAAATGACCTTTGCCGCTTGAAGGATCAAGATTTTCAACTGTACCACTCCTGGTAGCACTGGAAATTCATCAAAATGGCCTTGAAACCACTTCTGGCTTTCATGAGTGCTTGTGGTGTAGCTCACTTCGTTCTCTGTGAGCGATTGAATTTCGACTTTTTGAAAGTCTCCCAGCGCCTGGGCAAGTTCGTCCCGTCGCTCGCTATTCGTCGATTCATAGGAACTAGGTTGCGAATGAAGGGCACGCAGGGCCTCCTCGACGGTTAGTTTGCCGGCTGGGTTGCGAGGCAGATTTTGAAGAAATCGATATTTTTTTGGCACGACGACTTTATCGAATCGTTTCCTGAGATGGGCAGCGAGCTCTTCTTTGAGCGCTTGGGCTGAAGATGGCTTGGCTACAGGGGCAACGAGCAGCGCAAGTTCTTTTTGCCGCGAATTGGTGACCTCTAAGACGATACAGGCGACGTCAGCCACAAGTGGTGAACTCCGACACCAAGCCTCAATTTCCTGAATGGAGACTCTTTTGCCCCCCACTTTGACGACACCATCACTGCGTCCGTGATGCTGAAACCCCTGGCCTGTTAATGTAACTTTATCGGCGGTTTGGTAGGGCTGCATTGCCTGAGCTGTGAAGGGCGAACGGATGATTAATTCGCCCTCCGCGTTTGCGCTCACCGAGCAGGGGGGAAAAGGTTGCCAACTACCGAGAGGGGCGTTGCTGCGATAAGCTATTCCGCCCGTTTCAGTCGAACCCAAAACCTCAATCACTTGAAGCTGGGGGTTGTTGTTGATGATCTCGGTAGCCAGGGCACTCGGCAGTGGGGCAGCAGACGAAAATACCTTTTGAAATTTCCCGAGTAGCTCTGGTTGCAGGTGACCATAGGCTTGCAAATGGGCCGGTACCGAGACAAGCGCTGCGCCTTTCTTTGTGGGCTGTATGCTCGGCTTTGAGTTATCACAGGTGCCACGTATAGGGACTCCGGCTAGCAGGGGAGCAAGGACGCCAAAGAGCAGCCCATAGAGATGGTTGGCGGGCACTTCACAGATTAATTCCTCGATATCTTGGAGGAAAAGGTCGGCCAACATTTTCGCTTCGCCGAGCAATTGACGAGCCGACTTTTCGTGGGGTTCAGGACGACCCGTTGAGCCCGATGTATAGCAAGTGAGGAGAATTTGGTCTTGCGGAATCTCGGCGAGAGTCTGTTCTAGAACGTTGGATATGGACGGAGCAGATCTAACTTCGCAAGACGAGGGTGATGTTTCTAGAAAGAGCTCTCGGAGCAGGGGGGCTAGATCGTCCGGCTGAACCAAAATCACGGTACCCTGACTCTCTTCAGCCGCGATACGCCGGAGCGTTTCTTCTTGAATGTTGGGGGGAAGGATAAGTCTTTCTTTTTTTCGCCAAGCTGCGGTGCAGAGTAATGCTATCTGGAGTGGGCTTGAAGATGCGACCAGGTAGGAGCGATTCTGTTTTGCTGAGGCATTGGGATTGACGGCGCCCTCGAGTTTGCTGAGGAGAGCTTGAGTGGTCCCGATCAAGGTGTCCCAGGTGCTCCAAGGGATAGTTTGGAGGCTACTAGCGCAATAGAGATGAGCCAGGATTCGCTCGTTTGCATTCATGAGTCGCGGCTTTCAAAGAGCCAGCGGAGTAGCTGGTCATAGGGACGTTCAGTGAGGCGTCCGAATCGATACTTGCGTAAGATATATTCGAAGAGACCAAGTGCCCCGGCAGCCAAATATCCTCCGACCCCTGTGTAGAAGGTCCACCAGTTCAGGTTTCCCGCCTCTGTTAAGAAAACAACAACCCCAGCATTGAGTAAGAAGAAAAGAGTCCAAATCAGCGTAAAGCGGCGGCAGTGCTGCTTTTCCGCCTGGTTTAAGTCTTGATGAAATGCCTCTGCAAATTTTTGAATCAGGGGGCGAGCCGTGAAGAGGCTGCTCCCAAAAATAAATGCGAAGGCGAGATGGGTGATTGCAGGTAAAAGCTGAACCAGCTTTTCGTCATCAAAAACGAGACTTCCGATCAGAACGAAGAGAATGCCCGCAGCCGCCGTCTTGGAAATAATTGGCGCGAACTCGTCGACGAGGCGCATGACTTCATGTTGAGGACGACGAGCTGGTGCGGGCAAGATGTGCAGAGAAAGTCCGAATAGCAGCCAAGCGGCGAGTAGGGCTGGACTTAATCGTCCGCTTTCGATGGACGGTAAGGCGCCTCGAACCAAAAAAGGAAGACTGAGAGTCCAGACGAGGCGCAGGCGCACCAAGAAGACTTGCAGACCTGTCTTTTCGAAAAGCCTGAGAGGCATTTAGCCAACTTCGGCAGGCAGGGGCGAACTGGGGCCTTCTAGTTCAAAGTCTCGTAGCACTTCGCCGAGAGATATGGGCCGATAGAGATGAGGATATTGGGCTCCTCCTTGGATAGCTTCGACTTTCAAGTCTTCCCCAAGGTCTGATTCATGCAGCTCAGCAATGATCAGCGCGCCGGCATCAGAAAAATGCTTTTTCAGAACATCCGCGACCTGATGGCTGAAAGCAAGATGAATATACCCGTCGGCTTGGTCATCTTCACTACCCGACCAAACGCCTAAATCGCAGAGTTCTTCCCACTGCTCTTCGGTCATGATTTTAAAAACGGCACCTTCTGTCACGGACATGGGCCGCATCTAGCACGAGCTAGCTCAGATGCGAATTACTCTTCTGGTTGCCCTTGATTTACTCGGAGCGAAATTTGAATGGCATGTTCGAGCTGAAGTCGCACATTGGCCTTTTTAGCATCTTTTGCCTCGTGAAATGTGCGCATTAAGCGGCGGAGAGTGCGACGATCGGTATCTGGATATTCTTGCACGTAGCGACTAATCGCAGGATCTTTCTCCACAAGAATTTGATCGGCATAGAATCGAGCATCGCTGGAGATATCGTCGGTGACGAGGCTGGGGTCATGGCCCGCGCGAATCATATCAAGATCGCGGCGCAAGTTGTTCCACTCGTCCCCGCGAAATTGCGAGCGGATCCGTCTAATATGACGGTCACGAGCAGGTGCGCTTTTGATATTTTTCGTCGCCTCGAGAGCCTCAACTACAAATGGGCTCAGGTCGAGCCGGGAGAGCTCGTTTGCATTGAGCGCTAGCAAGTCTTTGACGAGCTGCGTGAGAGCCTTCTCGTTGCTGACGCGCTCATTCTTCAATGAAGTACGAGAGCGTGTCTGCGCCGAGTCTGGCGACGGAGTCGGTTCCGCGTAGGGGTCGACTTTAGGAAAAGTCCGCTTGCGGGCCATAGCAGAGGTCTCTTAGTCTCGATTCGAGATAAAGATGCTCAAGACGTAGTAGAACATCAATGCAACGGAGCTAAACAGAGAGAGCGCGGCTGCAACGTACATATGGCTGGGGTAGTTACGCATAATATTCGACGTGCTGTACAAGATTGAAGCGCCGGCGAGCCCCACCATGGCGACTGAGAAGAAGATACCGAGCTGAAAGCCGAAGAGCACGGACGCGACAATCAGAAGCAGTGCCACAACTCCCGCCCAGCGGAGTCCTGTTCCGAGGAAGGTAAAGTCTTTCTTTGACTTCCAGGCGATAAAGGTGAGTGCCGCGAAGCCGACAAGCGTTGTCACCGCTGCGCTCTCAATCGCTCCTGGAGCATAGGCATTGGCTATCATGAGCAGAGGAACGAAGATGATTGCCTCTAAGACAACGTAGATACCAAGTCCGAGGAAAGCTGTCGCGTTCGAAGATGCTCGCGTGGCCAGACCGGATCCGAGCCAGCCGAGGAGAACGAAGCCGCCCAGGGTCAGCAGCCAGTTTTGAGTCAGGACGGTGTTGATCGCAAGGGCGAGTCCGGTTTGAAACAGGAAAACTTCCGCACCCGTGAAAGCTAGAATCGCCAGAAAGAGGACGTTGTAGGTACGAGTGAGAAATTGAGCGCGCTCATCAATGATTGCCTGCTGTGATGAGAAACCGGCTGCCGAAGTTGTCATGGCAGAACCATGCCCCATCTCATCGAGGGCGCAAGTCTCTGTTCATTTCCTAGCTCTTCCAGCTGAATGAGGCTGATTTAGGGGAAGCTGGTTGGGGTGGGTTCTTCTTGAGCCGTTAAAAATGCTCCCTTCTGGTAGCTCTGAAGATGGCCGAGGCCCTTGGATGGGGCTAGGTGTGCTCTATGCGATTGATTTTGCTCCACGGCTTCCTGATGAATGGGGCAGCAATCCGTCGACAGTGGGGGCGGATTGCCCGAGAGCTTGAGCAGGAAGTGCAGGTGCTCGCCCCTGATGCGCCGCTTACTCCCCCGGCTGAAGTCGTGCAGCGCAGCTATGCTAGTTGGGGCGTCAAGCCCATTGCGGGGCCTCATCGTGCTTGGTGGCGCGCAACGGAGGATGAGAGTTCCTACGAAGGATGGGAGCGAAGTCATGAACAGCTCATGGCGCTGGTCAATCAAGGCCCCTATGCCATTGCCGGTTTCAGTCAGGGGGCGGCTGCCGCTGCGCTAGTCTGTGCCTGGGCGCGCCTTGGTCAAATGCGTACTCCAGAGTTTGCCGTTTTCGTAGGTGGCTTTGTGCCGCGGGCCGTAGCTTTTTCGAAGTTATTTGAGGAGCCGCTTGGCATTTCTTCGATTCATGTTTCTGGGGCCGCCGATATTATTGT
>JAKVCH010000257.1 GCA_022447485.1 Polyangiaceae bacterium
CAGCGGAAGAGCTCAGAGTAGAAGAAGGCCTTGGCCTCTCCAGCTGTGCGTTTCACCTTCCGGCAAACGACAACGCCACTCCTCCCACGTCCCGCGCAGGTTCACGTAAAGGCGAGCAATGCTCGCTAGATAACGCCCAAGACGTAGCGAGTGCCGTCAGGCAGGAGCGGATGTCGCAGGGTGTTCGGCTTTTTGCGCTGCGCAGTGGATACCCCAGGCCGAGCAGGCGTCAGGGAGGAGCAAGCGACGCGCGCAGCGAGGAGCGCGGAGGAGGGCTCCTCCATCTCAACGGCGATGGAAATCGTCTCGACGCTGATGACTTAGCGCTGGCCCGTGAGTCTGCTCAGACCGGCGAGCGAGTGGGCGGAGAGAAACTCGTCTGGAAGTACATCACCAGCGACCACCTGGGCGGGGCTTCGCATATTACCGACAGCAACGGCGACCTAATCAGCCACCAGCGCTTTCATCCCTACGGGAAGGTAGAAAGCCGCCGAGGCGAGCGAGCCTGGCGCGGCGGTTACATCGGCAAAGACATCGAGCCCGACGCAGCCCTGGGGCTGCAGCGAATTGGGGCGCGGTATTATGCGCCTGAGTTGGGTAGGTGGGTGAGTGCTGATCCGGTAATTGGTCAGAATGGCCAATTGATGGCGAGAAGCGTACTTGAGTCAAACTTGACGAGCTACGCGGGAAATAATCCGATACGTTACCTCGACTCGTCGGGTTTGACGATTGAGCTTCCGCGAGCCGAAAAGTTTGCTGCTTTGAGAGAGCAAATGCTAAGAGAGTTGCAGAGCTTAACTAACATCCCATTGGCCATTGTTGCTCACGAGTCGGATGGATTTGGCTGCTCTGGTCCCTCCATTACGTCGTACACTGTTGAGATTGTCGGCAGTACTGATGATGAGTCACTTGCTGCAGGAAACAAATTGGTTCGCGCGGCAATCGAGCATACAGGAACGATCCGTCTGACATCTCACGGGAAGGGTAAGAACCACGCGGATGCCCCCGTGGAAGAGGCCTTGAGGAACCGTTGGGGTGAGCCAGGAGCTGGTGTGGCTCGAACCTGGGTTGTCGTAGACTTTGATTCACCGACGTCGAAAAAGTGGGTGGGAGACAGCGCTACCGGTCAGCTAAAGCAGGAAAGCGAGTCCCCCCCGCGATACATCACACTCGGCCACGAGTTGATTCATGGACTACGGCAATTGGAAGGTCTTGCCGTCAGTGATATTCTAGGCTGGGGCCAGTACCGAAATCCTTACGCACCTACTCCCGGTACGTGGGAGGCTCTTGAAGAGGCTGAGACGATTGGGATTCCGGTTCCGCAAGCTGCACAAGTTGGAACAGGCGTGACAGAAAACGATCTTCGAGCAGAGCACGGGCTAGAGGAGAGAATGAGCCATGTAACACCGAAGGGAAAGACTGCAGGTGAAGAATAGAGTGCTTCCGTTTTTACTCGCTCTCTGCTGCGTCGTTGTGGGGTGCGAGAAGAGCCAGGAGGATAGGAGTCAGCAGCGCAACTGTCCGGGGGTCGAGTTTGTGAGGTTCTCGCCAACCATCGTTATGCGAGTTTCCACCGACCTGACGAAAGCGGAGCGAAGCGCCGAACTCAAGTTTCTGAGGGACTCGATCTTAAGGCTGAAGACAGAAGGAAAGCTGCCGCAGACGGGGGACGCCCATGAGCTGATTCACGTCAATTCGTTCGGCACGCTTGAGGAGAGAGCAATCGTTGTCACGTCATTTTGTCCGACCATGCTCAGGGAGTTGAAAGACAACTGCGACCTTGCGCTTGTTCGAGACGAAACTGGGTGCCGTGAGATGCGAGGGTTTCCATTAGTATCACCGTAGCCGTACAGATTTTCCCATCTTCTCAGAGATGGGTCGATGGTGCATCCGATGCCTGTGGTCCAGCGCGAGCAACCGCTGTCCTCCGCGATGTGAGAGACCGCTACGATAACCCTTCTTACATTCCCCCGGAATTTGTCATCGCTCTTGTTGGTAAAGGCCTTCTTAAGCTGGCGGCACAAGCGCGTGAGGCTCGCGAGCTGATCAGAGGTCGTTACGCAGAGCCAATGAAATCCAAGCGCAATCGCCTCCGAGCATGCTCGCCCTGTGGGTATCTTAGTTAACAGATGCTATGTCACGCTCGTTTCGTGTTTATTGAAGAGGGTGACTGAGACAGAAGCACAACGCTTTTGAGTATTGGTTGAAGCACTATCGAGATCGAATACCTAAGGATGTTGAACCAATCATGCGGGACGCAATAAAGTCGAGGAAGAAATGAAGTCGCTGATCTGTTCGATGACGTTATGGCTGGCCGCAAGTCTGTGTTGCTTGGAGTCATGTCACCAAGTCGCTGAGCCTAGTCAGCCTGTACCGAAACAAGTCACTAACGCGCCGGTTTCCGGTGAGTGGATTGTTTCCGGCGCGGGTCTTCAGTGGAAAAGTCTCGAAGGGAACCGGGTACTAATCAATCCCCAAGGCGCATTCTTTGATGTTCCTGAGCGGGCGGACTGTGCCGTTTTACGAAGCGGAAGCACTTCGATCTTTGGCGTCGACAACCTTTTCCTCGTCCGAGGTCCAGAACATGACGAAACTGTTGAGGTCGACTTCGCGGTGTGTGAAAGTTTCGTTGATCGTCTGGGGGGCGGTGTCGTGGTGGTCAGTGGAGACCTCTCACGAGTCTTTGAGATATCCGTCAATGGGGTGGAAGAAGTGTCCAGTCGCGTTCTACTCGTGAGATCGGAAGGTATTGTGTTGGACGCGGCTCCGCAGATTGAAGTCTGGGTCGAGAGTTCAAGACAAAAATTGATGATTCCCAGTGAATGCGCGAACCTGGTTGACGCCGGATTCTCCCGCAAGTCGATCAGCTGGATTCGATGCGGTGCGAGTATTGGGCGTTCGGATAAGCAGCTTTACGTCATGCGCGATGCGCACTGGGTGCGCATCGGAGCGGTGGAGCGCTTTGAATCTGCGCCAATCGAAGGTGCTTTCGCATATTGCGCGGAAGGTGAATGGCATGGCGTTGACAGGGCGGGAAGACCTTCGTGGGCGGTCAAGTACCCATGTGACTCGCAAAGTCATCTGTACGTCGACCCTTCTGGGGAGAGGCTCGTGCTACGCGGCGAAAAAGAGAGCGGCGAGCTGTCCGCGCGTGGCCAAACGAAAATCTTCGACTTTGCTTTGACTCAACATGAGATCAGTTCGCGTACTTCAGCGGATGGTATTTACGCGGGGCGGAAGTTCTTGAAATGGGGAGCGAAAAAGGCGGCAGCATTGAATTCTATTTCTGAACTACCTGCGCTTACCGATGTCTTGTGGCGTCCAGCAGGTGCATATTCAGCCGCGCTGGTAGCGGATGTAGTGCAATTTTTTCGAGACGGTAAGCTCGTGGGCGAGTCGCCTAGAGGCAAGAATTCACTGGACGACACGGCGGTGCGAATCTTCTGGACTCCGTCCGATAAATGGGGGTGTGTATTGGAAAAGAGCGAGCCCATTTGTGTTCAGGTGACTGATTGGAGTAGGAGAAAGTTTAGGGTTGAACGAGTGGCGTCGAAAAATCGTTTGCTCACTGTGAATCGGCCGTTTTTCTAATTTTGATCCAACGATGTAATCTTCGACGAACTTGCAGTCTGCGTTTCGCGAATGACAATTATGCACCTTTCGCAGGTCAAAGCTCTGCCTACGAATTGTGAGTCACCGTTGAACTCAATTAGAAGCACACCTACTGCCGAGCAGGTGTAAGCCAGGAGCGCGGAGGAGGGCTGCCCACAAGAGGCATACCCTCTGAGGCCTTGGCTCTTTGCTGAGGAGAAGATTCTCGCTGGCTCTTTTTATCTGCCAGGCTTTGGCTTTTGAGTACGCACGCATCTTCCCAAGCCTCTAGCTGTACCCTAACATCCTCACGCAATGTCAGCAGCGGAAGAGCTCAGAGTAGAAGAAGGCCTTGGCCTCTCCAGCTGTGCGTTTCATTTTCCTGCTACCGACAACGCCACTCCTCCCACGTCCCGCGCAGGCCTGCGGCCGAGCAGGCGTCAGGGAGGAGCAAGCGACGCGCAGCGAGGAGCGCGGAGGAGGGCTGACCCCAAGGTAGAGAGCCGCCGAGGCGAGCGAGCCTGGCGCGGCGGCTACATCGGCAAAGACATCGAGCCTGATGCGGACCTGGGGCTGCAAAGAATCGGGGCAAGGTATTATGCGCCTGGGCTGGGTAGGTGGGTGAGTGCTGATCCGTTTATCGGGCAGAATCCCGAACGGATGATGGAGAAGCTTCTGGAGTCCAATTTACTGAGCTACGGAATGGGGAATCCGATTTCCGGACGAGACCCTAGTGGGGCCGAAACGCAGAGACCGTATACCGATGCCCATGTCGTGGGTATGGGAGAGCAGGCCCAGAAACAGGCGTCAGAGGCACGACGAGACGGGAAAGGGGGGGCTTCACAGTACTCTGGAGACACTCTTGAATACCACACTCGGCTCAGCGAAAAATTTGGGATTCCAGAAGTGGTTTTTAAACTCGACAAGAAGGGGCGAGCTATTGTCACGGAGGAGCATATTCAACTCGCCATGAAGGTCGCCTACGCTGAGTATTTGAAGGACGCAGACCGCGATGCCGACTGGGACGAAGTGAAGGAAACAATGGGGGTCTTAGATACCTTCTTTTATGACATCAGCCAGGACGATAGCGGCGGGAAGCACCAGGGTTAGACTCAAGTATTTCTTTACAATGGAGAAGAGTATTCGGCAGAGGAGATCAACTACGTTGGCGTGGGTATGGGCTTCAAACACTTTTCCATCTTCCAGGATAGCTCATTGGTCGCTTCGCTGCTCACCGAGGCTTGGAACGTGGTTCAATACCAACACCTGGCTTCAGACGGTGAACAAGTCTTCACGGATAAGGGATTCGATGACTACGATTCTGTAGCGCCCTCCAAGAAGCAGTCCCCCAAAAAGTCGAAGCCAAAAAAGTCGCCCTAGTTCGTACGATGAAGAACTCCAAAAAGATGAGCAAGACCCTCCTTGGAACGCTTGGGATAGGCACCCTGGGACCTCTCGCCCTAGCAGTTCTCAACCGGGCTGGCAGTGACGTTCTTGGAAACGATTTTCTTTACGCATCGCTCGCCCGTCTTTGTCTACCGAGACCAGTTTTCGTCTATCTGTTGTTGGGGGCTGGAGTGTTTGCTGTTCAACTATGGCTGCTCTTCTACCGGGAACACCCCGAGCGCAACCCCG
>JAKVCH010000258.1 GCA_022447485.1 Polyangiaceae bacterium
CCGCCGCCGCGTCGAACTCGATTGTAGCTACGTTCGGAATTGGAACCCTTGGCTGGACCTTTATATTTTGCTCCGCACTGTGGGCGTGGTTCTCACGGGACATGGAGCGTACTAAGAGGCCGAAGCCTTGAGTGTAGTGAGTTCTCTTACAACCACATAGCTCACCGTCTATCTATCGTGATTGCTGATCCCCACCGCCAAGGCTGGTGGATGGTTGTCAAAGGTTCATGACAACCAGTTTTTTTCCTGAACTCAGAAAAGAAGGGGGTTTCTATCGCTCAATCCGCTATCGTCGCATCGCAATGACTCGATGCAGAAGTATTTTCCTCGTTGGTCTTCTTCTTTTGGGCTGCTCCAATTCTGAGAGAAAATCGGCGAACGGGCAAGTGGAGCTCGTAGATGGAATGGGTGGAAGTAGTGTCGCTCAGCTAGTCTGTGCCTCTGATAGCGAATGTGATGATGCCCTATTTTGTAATGGCCAAGAGTACTGTGATCTTGATAGCGCACGAGCGGATGCGCGAGGCTGTGTCGTTGCTGAAATGCCGTGCATCACAGGTGGGCAGCGCTGTATCGAAGAGGAACAAGTTTGTGAGACTCTTTGTGCGGTAACCGAAGACGCAGATGGTGACGGTCTGAAAGCTCTGGAATGTGGTGGTTCCGACTGCGACGATTCCGATGCCAATCGCTTCCCCGGGAATCAAGAAGTATGTGATAGCGAGAACGTGGACGAAGACTGTGATTCGTCTACTTTTGGCCTGCGTGATCAAGATGCTGATGGCGAGACGGACTGGGCCTGCTGTAATTTTTCCTCAGATGGATTGAGTTGCGGCACGGATTGTGACGACCTGAACTCTGGAGCGAATTCTCGGGTGCCGGAAGTTTGTGATGGTCTTGATAATAATTGCGACGGAAATATCGATGAAGGCGTTTCTCGTGCTGTGTACGTTGATGCAGATGGAGATGGCTATGGCGACCCGACCTTGCCGATGACTGTCGACTGTTCAGAATTGAATGGTGTCGCGAATAATGGCTTGGATTGTAATGATAGCGACCCTGCTTTCCGGCCTGGAGCAGTCGAGCTTTGTGACGGTCTGGATAATAATTGTGATGGGGTCTACGAGCGCGATATCGACAATGATGGTCACTTAGAGCCCGAGGCTCTTTGTCTGGGAGAGATTTTACCCAAAGACGATTGTAATGACCTTGATGGGTCGATTTATGCGGGAGCTCAAGAAATTTGTGATGGCTTAGATAATGATTGCGACCTTGAAATCGACGAACGAGATCAGGCCGACCTCGGCTGCTCGGCGGCTGAGGCGGTGGCTGCTTCCTATTGCTTACAGCGGAGCTGTGAGTTGGCGCGCTGTGAGATAGGCTGGGGAGATTGTAATCAGAATCAAGCAGATGGTTGTGAGGCTTCTTTGCGAGACGACGTCTCTCATTGCGGAGCATGTAATGTTGCTTGCCCGTCTGGAGCTGCCTGTGTTGATGGCGTCTGTGACAAGCCCTACTTGATTGACCTTAGCTTGGGGGAGCGTCATGCCTGTGCGTTGAGTCGAGCCGGTGGACTTGTCTGCTGGGGAGAAAATGCTTCAGGCGAGTTAGGCAACGGTACCCTCAAGAACGCTCGACGTTGGTCGAGTGTTCTTGACTTGGATGGTGTTGTCGATTTCTCCGCTTCTCAGAACGCGAGCTGCGCTGCCGACCAGGATGGCGAAGTTTGGTGCTGGGGTAGCGGCGAATACAATCAGCTCGGGACTGAGGTTTCGGTGACGCGCAGCCGACCAATTAAAATTGGTTTGGGTGGGGTGCAAACCCTTGACGGCTCGGGTCGGGGCTTCTGTGCTCAGAAGGGCGGTGATGCTTATTGTTGGGGGTGGATTCTTGGTTTAGAGGGTAGAACCGAGGTTCCGGGTCGCATTCCTTACGGCGAATCGATTGTTTCGGTGGCCGCCAATACAGGCCGACACTGTGCGGTCACAAGCTCAGGCAGCGTTGAATGCGCCGGCATCAGGCGTCTAGGTCGAGAGAATTCATACTTGCCTGATGCTTGTTCTTTTTCCCTGCCGAATAATGGAGGCCAAGGCGCTTATAGTTGTTTAAGTACCCCGCAGAGTAATTTTGTTTCGGAGTCGGCGCTAGAGATATCTGGAAGCTGCATACATGATGGCTCTGAGGTCATCTGTTGGGATAACATCGACGACAGCCCAGAGGTGAAGTTCGACGCAAGCTATTCGACGGAGCGTATTCTGGCCGTGCGTGATCATGATTCAGCGGATGCTGTTGCCGAAGATGCAGGCACTTGTGTGCTTTACGAAGGAGGAGAGGCCTATTGTGATGCTCGCTTTTTGCCAATCAGCCGTTCGCCGACTCCAATTAGCCCCGAAGAAGTGACCGCTGTTGATATTGGTCCGGGGGTAGTCTGTGCGATCATCGCTGGAGAGGTTGAATGCGCCGGGAGCGGACCTATTGCTGGCGTGTCAGACATGGCCACTCGTCCAACCTTTGACACGGTTGGCAGCGAAGTGAAGCTCGTCGAGCTTCTTTCTGGCGCTCGAGAACATTGCGTCCGTACTTCTTTTGGAGAGCTGCTTTGTTGGGGTGATCAATTTCCCGAAGTCACTGAGCGCGAAGAGCTCGCAGGAGCGCTCAAGACTGCGAAAGCAGCGAACTTTCACTGTCTTCTCATGGCTGATGCGACAATTCGATGTGAAGGGAATAATGATGAAGGGCAACTAGGCGGTGGCTCAGGTGAGGAGCTGAGAACCTTATCGCTGGCAGCTGCGAAGGATATCGCTGTCGCTGAAGCTTCTGCCTGCGCTATCTTAAGCGACGGCGATGTGTGGTGTTGGGGTAGAGCTGAAAGTTCAAGCTTTGGTGCTGCGGTGGCTGACGGAAGTTCCATATTACCTACCCGAGTTGAAGGGCTAGAGAAGATCGTTCAAGTCTCTATCTCAGAGAACTTTGGTTGTGCTCTTGATCAGCTGGGCGGCGTGTGGTGTTGGGGCAATGGAGAATGGGGCCAGCTTGGTAATAGTAGTTTGCAGACCTCTCCGATGCCGACGAAAGTCAGGGACTTGCCCGATGATATATTCGAGATAGGGGTCGGAGAGCGCCACGCATGCGCTGTGGCCCAAGGAGGCGATGTTTATTGTTGGGGCGATAGTGAGTTTGACCAGCTAGGTCTCAACCAGGTGCCGAATAGCTCTCTACCTCGACGAGTTCCAGGGTTAGAAAAGATAAAAGAACTCAGCGTTGGGCCAAGGCATAATTGCGCTATCGACGAACAGTCTTCTCTTTGGTGTTGGGGTGAAAATCTTTACGGACAACTGGGGATTGGAGTGATGCCATCATCCTTGTCGGAAAGTGCTCTGCCAACGAAGGTCGAAGGTCTGGCATTTTCGAAAGTCGATACATCTGTAGGCACAACTTGCGCTCTAAGTCTGTCTCAGGAGGCGTATTGCTGGGGTAGGCAGATAGAAGGCCAGCTTTTTTCCTCTGCAGCGTGTGATGTGGTGGATTTTACCGAGGGCCCACTTCAATACTTCGAAAGGGTCTGCTCTTTACCGGTAAGAGTTGAGTTTCTGTAAGACTCTCATATTTTTAGCTAGCGCCCTACTGAAGGTCCAGTCCTAAGCTGAAGGCGATGGAGAGGTCGTTCTTGTCTGGCGTTTCTCCGTCATCGCCTTCGCGCGGGCTTTCTTGCCGGTCAAGGACGCCGCCGAGGTTCAGATAGAAGCGAGGCATGAGGTCGATCGAAAAGTCGACCGTTCCGTGATGATAAGTATTTGAAATGTCGGTTGCAACAATTCCAGTGTACCAAGTGGTTTCGAGCGATAGGTCGCTCGTGATATCCCAATCAAAGTGAAGCTGCGGCTGAACCAAAAGTCCTGAATCTTTATCCGATTGATTGGCCTGTACCGAAATATAGCGGGATTGTTGGTAGCCCACACCGGCAGAGAAGTCGAAGCTGAAATTCTGATTGTCAATGGGTCGAAGGCCCGCACCAGAGCCTAAAGCATAGCGGAGGCTCAGGTTTTGAAATTCATCGTGTCGCACGCTGACAAATGCAGGAATCAAGAATGTGTAGGAACTGAGTATGATATCGAGGCGCGTCTGACCGAGATGTTTATTGGTATTTGTCTCCTCTGAGGCTCGGCCGTATGCGCCTGAATATTGTATTCCAAAGCGCGTGAAGTCATCACGCCGTGCTAACTGGAAGAAGGTGGACAGGTCGGTGGTATTCGTATTTCCGCGACGATAATTAAATCCGATGGTTGTTTTTAGGGTCCAATGATCGAGTTCGCGGGGGGTGTTCACAAGAATGGTCACTACATCCTGCGGAGCGACCTCGCGGCGCTGAGCTTCCTCGTAAACGAGCATCTCTGTAGGAGAATTTAGCTCGACTAAACCGATCAATACGTCATCATTCGCTAAGACAACTCGCGCGTCACGAGTCATGTGGAGCGTGTGAATATCGACCCAATCAAATTGAACAATGTCGAATTTATCACTGGAAAAGTAAAGAACAGTACGCTCCATCCTTAAAAACCTTCCGGCTAACCATTCCCCAGTATTGAGACGGATCCAGTCGCGTGGCCCCTTTGGATCGTGTTGCCAAGGTTTCACCTTGGAGCTGTCGTCCGCCGCGCTCGCTTTAGCCTCTGATGACTCTTGGCTATCTTTTTCAGCGAGGACGCTTGTGGTTGAATCTGCGTCTTGACTTTTAGTTTGTGCCCGTGCGGTGAGTGGACAAAAACAAACGCAAAGAATGAGCAGAAGAGGACCAATCCTTGCAACCATGTCTGAGCTGTTGTCGGGGGCCAGTAAGTTTCGCATTTTCAATAGCTCCAACTCATTCTATTCTTGGAGACCGGCGGCGGCTTTTCTTCCAAAAGTAACGGTCCTATTCGTAAGATACTAAGCATTTGGAGAAAATGAATGGTGTTCAGTGCCTACTTGGGGGGCGACCTCAGGCTTTTTGCTCCCAGGTGCGCTGGCTTGCTTTTTGATTCATCCAGCTCAATCCTTTCTACACTCCGCTTGTAATTAGAAGTAACGGGTCGGATGAGGGCGTTCATTACTTGGATCGGAGCGAAGCACCTGTGGATCAGAGAGAATTGATATTAGTACGTCACGGTCAAAGCATTGCTAATGCCGAACACCGTCTTCAAGGGAACGATGACTACCCCCTCTCGGAAGTGGGCAAAGAAGAAGCG
>JAKVCH010000259.1 GCA_022447485.1 Polyangiaceae bacterium
TGATGCGTCTTTTGATTAAGACGAATGTTCTCCTTGACCTCGATGACTTGGGTTTTGGTCCTCGAGATTATGCTACTATGGACAATCTGATTCGACGTCCGAATGGTATCATTCTGGTGACGGGTCCGACGGGTAGCGGTAAAACAACCACTTTGTACGGCTGTCTGAATAGAATCAATAAGCCTAATGTAAACATTCTGACGGCGGAAGATCCAGTTGAGTATGAGATTGGAGGCATTCATCAGATCCCTGTGAATCCTAAAATCGATCTTACCTTCGCAAGCGCATTAAGAGCGTTCTTGCGCCAAGACCCTGATGTTATCATGGTCGGAGAGATTCGAGATAAGGAGACGGCTGAGATTGCGATGCATGCCTCGATGACCGGTCACTTAGTGCTCTCTACTTTGCATACGAATGATTCAGCCGGTTCCGTAACTCGCATGGTCGAAATGGATATTGAGCCATTTTTGGTGCGTTCTACCGTGATTGGGGTTTTAGCTCAGCGTTTGGTGCGCATCCTGTGTCAGGAATGCAAGGTACCTTATGAGGCGACCCAATATGAATTGGAGCAGCTAGGTATCGATCTAAAACGAACCCGTTGGCGAGACAATCGCAAGTACTCTCAGAAGTATCTGCCCGAAGGGGTAGATTACACGCCAGTTGGTTGGCGTGATCCGAATACGAAGCCCACCTTTCATAAGCCGGGTGGTTGTGAGAGTTGCGATCATAAAGGGTTTACGGGACGCCGCGGCATTTACGAGTTGATGGTGGTGGATGATAATGTCGGAAATCTGATCTTGGCGAATGCGGATGCTGTGGCCATCAAGCGAGCGGCGCAAGAGTCCGGCATGGATACCATGCGAGAAGATGGGGCTCGAAAAGTGCTCGCCGGGTTAACGACGGTGGAGGAAGTTCTTGCGGCGACGCAAGAAGATATCATTGTGGATGAGTAATGGCTGTCTTCGCGTATACAGGAATTGATGCCGGCAAAGGCAAAAACGTCAAAGGTTTTCGCGATGCAGAAAACCTAAGGGCGCTGCGTATTGCTCTGAAGCGTGATGGCATCATGCTGACTTCCGCTGAGGAAGGTGGGAAAGAGAAAGAAAAAAAGCGAGGAGAGGTCGACTTTGTTTCGATGTTTGCGCGAATCTCTCCCTCGGAGATAGCCATCATTACTCGCCAGTTGGCTACCTTGATTCGCGCGGGTATTCCTCTCGTAGAATCAATCTCTGCATTGACCGAACAGGTAGAGAACGAGGCGCTCGTAAGAATTCTATCTGCAGTCGGTGAAGACTTGAGACAAGGGACGAGCTTCGCCAAGTCTCTCGAGAAGCACCCCAAGGCATTTCAAGTTCTCTATGTGAACATGGTGGCGGCCGGTGAGGCCTCCGGCAAGTTGGAGGCTGTTATGGAGCGCCTCGCCGAGTTCATGGAGAACCAAGCTCGGATGAAGGGTAAAGTGGCTTCGGCGCTGGCCTATCCGCTCGTGATGTCTGTCTTTGGTACGGGCTTGGTTTCTTTTTTAATGGTCTTCGTTGTGCCAAAGATGACCGGCATCTTTGAAAATTTGGGGCAAGCCTTGCCTTGGTACACGCAGTTGCTGATCTTTTCCTCCAGCTTAGTGAGCAACTATTGGTGGCTGCTCTTTGGCGTGGGGGCTCTTCTGACTTGGCTTTTCCTTCGCTGGAAGGGGACAGAAGAAGGGGGCTACCGTTGGGACACGTTGAAGCTCAAATTCCCGGTTTTAGGGCGCTTGAACTTATTGGTGGCGGTGGCGCGTTTTACTCGAACCTTGGCCACCCTATTGGCCAGTGGGGTGCAGCTGTTGCCGGCCATGGAAATTGGCCGGAAGGTCATGGAGAACCGTAAGCTCGAGGCCGTGATTTCCGAGGCAATTGGTTCAATTCGTGAGGGTGAGAGTATTGCCGAGCCTCTCAAGCGTAGTGGTGCATTTCCGCCGATGGTGACCCACATGATTGCGGTGGGGGAAAAGTCAGGTCAGCTGGAGCAAATGCTTGAGAACGTTAGTGGCGCCTATGAATCAGAGGTAGAAAATAAAGTCACGGCTGTGACCAGTATGTTGGAGCCAATCATCATCGGAGTGATGGGCGGAGCCGTGGGTTTTATTGTTGTATCCATCATGATGCCGTTGATGCAAATGACTGATTTGGTTCAGTAAATGGAATAGTGGATGATGTATCGCACACGACGACAGAAAGACCGCCAGATACTCTTTCCCTGGGAAGGACGAGGTGGGGTGCGTCGTTACCTGAAGGTTAGGCGCGTCGGCCCTCCGGTGATTGTTTTGTTGATGGCATCGTTAATGACTTGGGTTGTCGCCAAGGAGCGTCGAGCTTCCGGTGAGAGACGAACGAGAGCCCGTTTGATTCGCTTGCGCTCTGAAGTGAGCCATTACTTGGCTGCGCACGATGGAGAATGTCCCCCAAATCTTGCTGCGCTTCTGCCTGGTTTGGGTAAGGAGAGCTTGCCCCGCGATGCTTGGGGAAGAGGCTTTCGCTTTATTTGTCCGGCGGGAGCGGCCGGGGGAGAGCCTCTCTCTCACGTCCAAGGAAATGGCCGAGTGGAACGTTTGAGACCATCTGCTGGGGTACCAGACTTTATTTTATTAAGCGATGGCCCTGACGGCGTGCCTGGGGGCCTCGACCGGATTGAATTTTAGCTGAATCGACCTTTTGAGTCCTGGTTCAGTTCTTGAGAGAATTGGAGAAATTAAGATGAAAGATCAATTAGTAAATTCAAAGAAAACGATGGGGCGTGCCGTTGCCCGTGGCATGACCCTGATTGAAATCATGATCGTCGTGGCGATCATTGCCATGGTGGCGGGTGGCGTTGCTGTCGTCGCAATTCCAAAGATGAAAGAAGCTCAAATTAAGACGACTCAAACCGCTGCGCGCGTGATTCGAAATGCCGTGAGTCAGTGGCAGCTTGCCGAGAATGAATTTGGCACCTGCCCGACAGTGAGCCAGATGATCGACGATAAGGTGCTCGACTCAGGTCAAAATACGGATGACCCCTGGGGGGAGCCATTTGTGATCACCTGCGAAGACGACGAAGTTGTTGTTAGCTCTTCCGGCCCGGACAAAAAGAAGGGCACGAAGGATGATATTTCGATTCCTCAGGGAGCACAGGTCGAAGACTAAGTCTGAAGCAACTTGAGAAAGGGTGTTTCGAGTCGCGCTGGCGTCTTTCGATGGGGTTAAGAACCACCACTCTTTTTTAACCATGGATTGCCCTACCAACTCTCATCCGTCCGGTGTCTCGCTTTCCGCGACACGGCAAAAGACATACAAGCAGGCGGGAGCTTTCGTCCGTCAGCCGGTACGTCGCGGGATGACTTTGATCGAGGTGATGGTCGTCGTGGCACTCATGGGCTTGATGATGGGCACGATGGTTTTTGGTACGGGCCTATTCGGTGGAGCTCGCAAGCGAGCTGCGGCGGCCTTGATCTTAGCCGGCGCAAGAAAAGCCACGGCCCATGCCAATTCCACAGGCAAACCAACACGACTCTCCATCGATTTAGAGTCTGGAAAAGTCCAGATTGAAGAGTCCAGCTCGAGCGGTGCTTTGCGACAACAGGTGACTCAAGACGGCGAAGATGTTCGCTATGGTCCGTCCACCCAAGAACTTGTGGACGAGGTGCAAAGCGAAATCGACGATGTTGTTGGGGGTGGTTTTGATCAGCGACCTTCTTTCACAGCGGTCGATATTTGGGTTGATAGTGACGGGTCACCGGGGCGAACCATTGAAAAGGATGTCAAGTTTCGCTTGGTGCAAACGGAGCACGATGAAGAGCCGATCACCGAAGGCAAAGCCTTTATCTATTTTTGGCCAGGCGGGGAAACCGAGCGAAGCGTTGTTCAGTTGGGTCGGGGGCTCGATGACGACGGTTTGACCGTTGTGATCAGTGCGTTGACGGGGCGTGCGAAGATTGAGCGAGGGCGTGTAGAGTTACCCCAGTCTCGCTTTGGTGATGAAGACTTTCAGGAACGGGAGGCCCTATGACTTTTCGCGCATTGGTTCCCCTCAGTAATTGGAGAATGAAGTCTGTCCCATCTTCCTTCGGCGCTTCGAGGCGTTCGCGGGCGTTCACGCTTTTAGAAGTGATGGTGGCTTTGGCGATTGTCGGTCTTGGGATGACCGTTGTATTGAGTTCCCAAGCGGGGCTATTTCATTCGGCGCGGGTGATTCAGAATGAGGCTTACGCTACGTCGCTCCTGCGCTGCAAGATGAGCGAAATCGAGTTGCAGCTTTTGAAGAAAGGTTTTTCTCAGCTGGACCAGAATGATAGTGGCGAATGTTGTGAGGATGAAGACGAACCTGGTTTTGCTTGCGAATGGAAAATCGAGACAATCGAAATGCCTCCGATCGATGCATTTACCGAAAACTCCCCAGGCACTGATGAGGAAGATGATGAGACAGGCCTGAAGTTCGGTGCAGGCAGCGACCCCTTGTCTCAATTAACGGGGGGCGATGTGGGTAGTGTTTCGAATGCCACTGAATTGGGGGAGGCTCTGTCGCAAAATTCATCTGCAGGGCCAGGCGGGATGATTCAAATGGCTCTCCAGCTCGTCTACCCCGGCTTGAAGCCGATGCTTGAGGCCAGTATTCGAAAAATTACTGTCACCGTGAAGTGGCAGCAGGGGCGCAAGGAGAGAGAGTTTTCTGTGTCGCAATTTGTGACCAACCCTGCCGAGGGGGCGCTGAGCCCGAATGCTGCTGACGATATCGGTGAAGGCGGAGGTATTGATAGTCTCTTGAACGGCGACAGCGACAGCGAGGGCGAAAAGTGATCAAGCGTCGTCTTTGTGTACCTGGTTCTGGCTCGCACCGCGGCATGACTCTGATTGAAGTCTTGGTGGCGATGACCATTCTGGCATTTATCAGTATTGCCGTTTTTTCTGCCATTGATGGTCTTCGCCGTAGCCGCCAGGGCTTGGAAAGAGTTACCGATCGCTATCGAGAGGGGCGTTTAGCGATGGCCCGCCTGACACGGGAGTTGCAATCCGCATACCTATCCGGTCATGTGCCGATCGATCCTAACCTGCAAGTAGTGCAGACCATTTTTCAAGGAGAAGCCGACTCCCCAGCGTCGATTTTGACGTTCAATTCATTTGCAGGTCGGCGTTATCGTCCCGATGAGCGACGCTCGGATCAGTTGGAGATTACTTACTTTGGCAGTGAAGATCCAGAC
>JAKVCH010000026.1 GCA_022447485.1 Polyangiaceae bacterium
CGGTAAAGCGGTAACGCATGTCGCGCCCTCGGTAGTAAGCAGGGAAGGGAATGCCGTGACGAAAACAGCGAGACGCAATCACAGGTAGATCGAAGCCTCGGCCGTTGTAACTCACCAAGGTAGGACGATGACTTTCAACTAGATGAGAAAATTCCTTTAATATAGTAATCTCGTCGGTGCTATCTCGACCAATAATCCCGAGTCGACGAGGCTCTAACTCCGGACCGACCAATAAAAGGGCACCGATCGCCACGACCTGGTGGTAGGGCGCCGGCGGCAAGGTCTGGCCATCAGCTAGGGCTAAAAGCGGTATTTCTGCGTCAACGATCGTTTCGATGTCGAAAATGAGGAACTTCTCCACCGGGAAAGAGTGCTTGGCGGCGAGCTTAGGGTCAAGTCAATCGACTTCCGGGAGCCGAAGGAGCACGCTGGTTCCACAAAACCGCCTCTCTCGTCGCTGATGTGGGAAATCTGTTGACGAAAGACTCGCCCCGTGATGCTTTGATCAGGTGCGCCCCTGATCATGTTCACAACTAGGTGCAAAATAAGACCCCTTCCTTCAACCGGCCTTCCTCAAGAACGACCGGACAGTACCCTTATGGTACAAGATAGCGCGGCAATATTTCCCCCAATAGGGAACACGAGTTTCGGTTCAATGACCGAAATCAATACAATTCGAATCCTTCGTCGATTCATGAAAATACCGGCCGCCCTACGATGCGGTCGTCAAGAGTGCTTTGCCGCCTCTCGGGGATTTAAAAATTTTAAGGCCAGTCTGAGCCTGACTCGGATACTGCCAAATTTTTCTCAAGCTATATGGCGCACGAGAAGATTGCATTCAGTTGTGGATAGCCCCGCCCGAATACTTCGGGTCGTCCCTCAAAGGTTTTCATGTCCGCAAATACATTGGTCATTAACTGCAATCTTCGCGAGACTCGCGTTGCATTAATCGAAGACGGCGTCATCGCCGAATTACAAATCGAACGCGCCGCTCATCGTGGTACCGTCGGCAATATTGTCCTCGGGCGCGTCTCCCGCGTACTACCCGGTATGCAGGCTGCTTTCATCGAAGTCGGCATGGAGAGAGCTGCTTTTCTCCATGTTGAAGACTTAATTCGGCCTGACGATTTCGAAGCTTACCTCTCAGGTGATTTTGGAGAAATTGATAAGTCAGACAGCGGGAAAGATGCCGGGCGCGGAAAGCGCGATACCGAAGAAGGCGATCATGATGTTGAAGAGGAGCGCAATAATAGCTCCTCAACAGCGCTAGCTGACGACGAGCGACCAAGAAGACGGCGCCGGCGCACAAGGGGTCGCGGGCAGAGCGAGGAAAAAGAAGAAGACTCCCTTCGAGAGAGTCGGGACGACGAAGTCGAAGAAGACTTCGAAGACCCTTCGCAATCGAAGGCGTCCCGCGACTACGATGAAGATCTTGATGACGAGTTCGACGACGACTCTGCAACCGACGCAGCTGACGATTTTGACGACGACGACTTTGACGACGACGACTTTGATTACGACAGGGCTGACGACTTTGATGACGACTCCGCGACCGACGCAGCTGACGACTTTGATGACGACGACTCCGCAACCGACGCAGCTGACGACTTTGACGACGATGACTCCGCAACCGATGCAGCTGAGGACAATTCCTCCGCTACTTCTGACGATCCAGAAGATGATCTAAATGACGACCTAGAGGGTGAGGAAGACAAGGAGAGCGCCGCCGCTGAGGGTCTGATCAAGAGACCCAAGACGCGAGTTCAGCGACGTAAAAAGCCAAGCGCCAACGATTCTGCGACGGCCGACACCTCATCCCCGCAAGACGATGATGTCTTGGAGGAAGAAGAGGAAGAAAGCCGCAATTCTCGCAATAGCAACCAGCGACGACGGAGAAGGCGACGCAGCTCGAGCGAGAGTTCCACCAGAGCCGCATCACCTGGTCGTTCCAATGGCGGCCGGAATCGCCGCAGCGGAGGTAGAAGTCGCCGCGGTGGCAGTGCACGAAGTGGAGGACGCTCAGGTCGAGGCCCCTCAAGAGTCTCCCGCGATATTCCCATCACAGATGTCGTCAAAGAGGGCGATCAAGTCATTGTCCAAATCTCAAAAGAGCCAATTGGAACGAAAGGCGCCCGGGTCACTAGCCACGTCTCTCTTCCTGGACGCTATTGCGTGCTGCTTCCCACAGTCGATCATATCGGTATTTCAAAGCGCATCGGTAACGCGAGCGAGCGAGCTCGGCTTCGAGAAGTCATTGATGCCCTCAAGCCGAAAAATGGTGGCGTCATCGTCCGCACCGTAGCCCAAGGGCTCACCAAAAAGTCGCTCAAAACCGATCTCGGCTATTTGATGCGACTTTGGAACGATGTGAGTAAAAAGGTCGAAACAGCGAAAGCACCGGAGATCCTCTATGCCGAGCTCGATTTGGTGCTCAAGACGGCTCGCGACCTTTTTACAGATGAAATCGATAAAATCGTCATCGACGATAAGGATAACTACGCGCGCTTGGTTCGCTTTATTGAAATGTTCCTCCCAGAACGCGTCAAAGATATCGAACTCTATCAGGGTGATGAGCCCATCTTCGACGCCTACGGCATTGAAGATGAAATTACCCGAGCTTTGAGCCGTAAGGTGCCTCTGCCGAGCGGTGGCTATTTGATCATGGACCAGGCAGAGGCCCTCAGCGCGATTGACGTCAACACCGGCCGATTTGTGGGTAAAGGCAGTGGCTCCCTGGAAGAAACAGCTCTCAAGACGAACCTCGAGGCTGTCGAGGAAATTGCCTACCAACTGCGCTTTCGTAATGTCGGTGGCCTGGTTGTTCTTGACCTGATCGACATGGAGGACCGACGGAACCGGGAAAAGGTCTATCGCGCTCTCGATCAATTCCTGAAGAAGGATAAGGCAAAAACCACGATCAATCGCATTAGCGAATTGGGTTTGATCGAAATGACTCGAAAGCGAACTCGCGAAAGTCTAAGTCGCACCATGCATGAACCCTGCTTCTACTGCGATGGCACCGGTCAAATCATGTCTCGGACGACAATTGCCTACGAGATCCTCCGTCAGTTACGAAGAGAGAGAAATCAACTTCCTGGCTACACCGTTAAGATTAACGCCCATCCAGCTGTCATCGACCTCTTGCAAAGCGAGGAAAAAGAGGCCTTGAAAGACGCCGAGGCCCGCTACATGCGGCGCATCAAACTCAACCCTCGCAAAGAGTACCATATCGAACAATTCGACCTCAAAGGCGAGTAAGACGAACCCTCTGATCGACGATAGCGACAGAGGGTTCTTTTTTTCACGACTCGATTTCTTACAAAGGACAAAAAGCGTCTCTACCTTGCGGTGAGACGCTGAGAAGTCACATTAGAATTTTCAATTTCATCGGCAGCTGGGCTGCTCGCTGAAATTTACTTCTTCAGATGCTGTCGACGACGACGATTCTTAGCCGCTACTTTTGCTTTTTTGCGAGCGCAGCGAGAGCGATTGGTCTTCTTGGGGCCTGTTTTGATGCCGGGAAGGAACATAGTTGCGGAGCTATAGGCTGCCTCCGACCCACGCGCAAGATAGAAATTCTAGCTGAACACGCGACCAGATGCTCAAAAATGACCCGAGCCCAGCTATTTTGCCATCCAACAATTAGGGCCTTTGAGCCATTTGTCGATCATCGGCAACGGACTCGGGGCTCAGCTCAATACGAATTGCACTCGATAGATCGCCATCTGCCAGGGCGGTAAACGCACGAAAAGCATCGTAGTCTTTCACCGCGACTCGACCAGCACGGGTCGTGACCTCACGAAGCAGGTGCAGCTCGCCCGAGCTGGCCTCGTCCTGAACGAAAAAGTCCGCGCCTCCTTGGGCACCCTTCGATTGTCGAGGCTGAGCAACCAGGCCCGGCGCCAAGCGAAGACGTAAATCGAGACTCTGCCGATTGCTCTCTCCAATCATCAGCGGAGTTGCTCGACGCGCAAGAGTCGTCATTCCGGACAAGCGCGGCATGAAGTTCGGCGACAATAAAATACGATTCCCCGAAGGGAGAGCAAAACCAGGCACCTCGACTTGAAGACTCAGAATCAGAGGCTCATCTAAATCGTCTTGATATTTGACTTGATGGCTTAAAAGACGCGCACCCTGCAACTCTTGACCTAAGAGTCGAGATTCTATGATACCCGCTAGCTGACTTGGCGGAATCTGTGACAGACCATCACGAAGGCCAGCCGCAAACTTCCCAACGAACACGATATCCAGCGCCAAGCGTGCCGAGCCATCGCGAGCCAACTCACCCTCTCCTTCGTAGCGAATCGTGTCTTCCACTCCAGTCGGAGGCACCACTGCCTCCTGAGGCGTCTCTCCACCTAAGAGAAAAGCCTTCTGACCAATCAAGTCACTGCTAATGGAGCCAAATGGGGCAAATCGAGTAGAGATTTGTAACCAGCGCTCATCATCCTTCGAGCCAACCACCAAAAGCGGAAAGAGAGGACGATTCGCTCGACTCAGAGGCCCTGTCGTCGGGCTAGCAATGCCACTTTCAGCGACAGCCCAGCGGATTGGAATGCCTACAGCTCGACAAAGAGTGACATAGGCCTGCTCATGACTGCCACTCCGGCTAATAATCACCCGTCGTCCGTCTTGCTCCTTGCCTTTCTGTACTGAGTCCAGCACCCAACGGTACAGAACCCGAGCCTTATCGACCTCCGTCGTGGCATCCTCAGCACTCACAATATTTTCGGCAATCGTCACAATCCGGGGATCATTCGGCAAGAAAGAGGCCACTCCTCGGCTGAGGGAGCGCAAGCGTTCGTCGAATGAAATGCCCCAGCCCACAGAAACCCGCGGCAGGAACTCTTGGGCAGGGGGACTCATGGGCTCGACCGGTGATGCCGGGCTATCGTCGACGCGAAATCGATGCATCAAAAAAGCATCGCCTGTCACAACCTCTGGAGCAGGCACACCATTGACCGCTTCTATCTCTAGCTTTTTCCCAAGGGGAGAGATCACAACAAACTCACTACGAGCGTAGGCGATATTCGGCTCTCGGAAAAACCAACTCGGTCCAGAATAAATATTGCCGAGACCATCGCCCCACTGAGAAAGGATGCGCTCTTGTTCAACATAATCACCTACCTCTAAATGGGGCATGGTGACCGTGGCTTTACCCGCGACAGCTTCGGGCTCGAAGATTCTGCCATCCTTCTTAATCACCCGCAGATGAAGAGTCGTGCCTTCGGAGCTCATTTCCGTGAATTGCTTCACTCCTTCTTCACTCTGAATCCTGACGACTTCATGTTCGAGGAACCGACTCGAGCCATCAGAACGAACCCAGAGGGCCCCATAGTCTAAAATACGTGCCGCTGTACCAGGAAGAGCGCGTCCTTTTGATTCGTATTCCCTAATGATTTCCAGGGCGTTCAGACGATAAGGCTCCAGCGCAGTCATCGCA
Organism: Polyangiaceae bacterium; assembly: GCA_022447485.1. GTDB lineage: Bacteria > Myxococcota_A > Polyangia > Polyangiales > Polyangiaceae > NIC37A-2. The sequence goes on from JAKVCH010000026.1 coordinate 5,444, forward strand.
CCGACTAAGTCGATCGCCTCTTCGATCAAGGCAGGATCACCCCCAGCCACCACCACATCTGCCAGGGCTTTGGCTAAAACGTGCTCTCGACCTTGAGCCATTTGCGCATCTGCCAACTCAAGACGGCCATGCACATCTCTAGGCTCCCGCTCAACAACCGATTGCAGCCTTTTCCAGGCCGCTGTCTCATCACCGGCCCGCGCCATCACCTCCGCAATCCGCGGCGCGATATCTTTTCTTTCCGGGCGTCTCTCAGCGAGCTTCTTCAATTCAACAATCGCTTGAGCGTAGTCTTGTCGCTGGAGCGCTTGGGTCAAAAATATCTCGGTATCGGGATCGAGAAGGGCTAACTCCTTGGACAATTTATCGACTAATTCAAACTTGCCTTCTTGGGTGGCGAGCTGGATCCCCAGCTGCAGTACATCCGTATCTTCCGGAAATTGCTCAACTAGCTTTTGAACCGTCGCCATGAGTTCCGGCGCCCAGCCCAAATTCTGGTAGAGCCGAGCCATTTGATAGTGGACCAGGGCGACTTCGGGGAACTGCTTGACCAACTCCTGCATCGGCACCACTGCGCTAGCAGGACCTTCTTGACTCGCCTTCCAAACCACCAGCTTCAACTGAGGAAACCAAAGCTGAGCATCGTGACCAACTGCCCGGGCCTCCAGTTCATGTTGCAAGTCACGCGTTTGACTTCGGTCGTAGATGGGATCGGCGCCAACCAATTCTGCAGCGAACGCCAGAGATAAACCGGTTGCGGCTTCTCCATCTTCGATGAGGGGCGCAGCTAGCACCGATGCAACATCTGGTTGGCCATCAACCAAGGTCAGCGATGCGACGATATACCGCAAGAAGCTCGAGGAAATAGGGGCCGGCGCGTTGTCATTCGTGGCGATATAACGCATCAACCGATTGGGGTCTCGTACCTCGAGCGGAGGTGTCCGAGAGTAGCCCTGGTTAATCTCGTCGGTTGTTTGCACTCCTTCTTCTGCCAATGCGCTCCGGCCGTCACTTTGCATGATACGCAACGAAGAGGACGGATCAGCGCTCTTCCAGAGCAATCGATGGCGTCCTGGAGCCAGGCGGACTTCGGTGCCAAAGCGAGGCCAAACGCCCCATTGTCGAATATCTCGCTCTAAAACTGAATAGTCGTCGACCCAGATTTGAGTCGCGCCCGAAGCCGTCAGTAAAAGACGCTTCTCTTCTCTTAGCTCCAAAAAAGTCTCAGAGTAAAAGACCCCTCGTAGAACAGGTTCATCTGCGCTGACATCACAACCAAAAACTGCGGTTTTCAAAACTCGGGGACGCCCGAGCGCCCCCTCCTCCTCTGCAAATCGCGCCGGCCAAGGCCCGGGCTCCTCTGCAGGAAAGGGTTTGAAGATATCAGCGCCATCATCAGCTCCGAAAGGTCCAGCTAAGCGCATCTGTTGACTACAGCCCAAGCGGGTTGCGAGCAGCTCACCGATATTCTCGCTTTCAGCCTCGGCACTCAACACAAAAGCCCATAACTCGACGATATCCGCATAGGCACGAAAACCAAGGCGCCCTGGCTGGTCAACCATCTCCTGAAGTTGACTGCGATGATCCTTGAGAAACTCCGGACCGGCGAGATCTTCTAGCTGCTGGGACGCATACCAGGCATAGAGCTCTACATCTGGTTCGTCGGAACTTCGCGCCGAGCTCAAGGCGGAAAAGTAGTGCTCGACAGCCGACGACGGCTGCCCATGATGCTCTGCATCGATTGCAAGCAGTAGATGAGCCTTCAGACCATCAGGCTGGAGTTCGAGTAAACGCTCTCGGGCTTTCTGAGCCTCGACACTCAAGCCGCCCGGTCGAAAAAGTTCAGCGGCATACCATTCGATAATATCGATTTCTTCATCGCTCTGACTCGCCTTGTCTCGTAAGTCATCCCAAGAAGATTGAGCCGAATGAAGGGGAGCTCCACAACCCCAAGGAAGAAAAGCAGCAAAAATTAGCCCAAAGCCTAGTTTTCTTAAGTTCATTTGCATCCTTCTCATCTTCATAATTTCACGACAAGTCGATGAGACATCGCTCGATCGACTTCCAAACAAAACTTGCGAAAGGCCGGATAATCTTTTGGTTCAATTCGCCTCGGCTCCAGGCGAATTGAGGAGAGAACGCGCCATTGACCATTCACCTCTTCAAACTGCACTTCATAGCGACCAAAAGCCGAACTTCCCTTCGTTGAGGGAGGAGCTTTTTCCACGACAGCTCCCGGAGGTAGCTCGATAATCACTTCTTCGACCCGAGTGCCAAAAGCTTTGATGAGAAGATCTGATTGCCGAGTGGAGAGAGATGCATAGCGCGAGGTCAAGCGGGTACCGAGGGTGACGGGCAGGCTAAATGCATCGCCTTCACGTCGCGCAAATTGATCGGAACTGGCCTGAAACTCCAGCTCAACAGCTTGTTCTAATTCTCCCAAGTTGCTCGTTTGAATCGATTTCTTATCAATCGAAACACCAGGATATTGGCCGCCAAAATCGCTGGATAGTCTCTCGAATAGAGTGGACTTAGCTTCGTAGCGGGCTCGAAAGCCAGGAGCAGCATTGCCTTGGATTTTTGTAGCAAATTTCAGTTTCGCAGCACCGCTCTTGGCCAGGTTTATTTCTAGCTTACGGGAGATTTGGCTCTGGCTCGCCGGCAAAACAGGTAAACGAACCAACTCCGCATCACCATCAAGAATCTTCAGCCCGATTGCTCCCTGATCCATCACCGGTAACTCTCGCGAACCGGTGTACTCGGCAGTACCATCTAAATATAAATCCAGGCTCGGAACATAGGCGATGGCATGATCAAAAGGAGCGAGAGACGGTAATTGAGAGGGGAAGTCGCCCCGCATCCCAGTCCGCACAATCACTAAATTCGCCGGAACGCCTAACTCTCGCAATAAGGTCACAATCACCGTGGCTTTATCTTTGCAGTCGCCCCACCCCCGGTTCACCGTCTGCACGCAACGTCGAGGTTTAAAGCCGTAGATGCCGAATTCTAATGCGACATAGCGGGTGTTCTTCACCACCCAATTGTAGACAGCTCTCACCTTCTCATCATCTGTGCTCGCTCCCTTGGCTATCTTTTGAGCCAGGGCTTTTGTCTCTGCATCCAGGTCCAATTGCTCTCGCACCAAGCCCCAGTACCAGCGTCCTAAATCCTGCCAGCTCTTGTACGTAGAGACATGAATGAACCCGAGAACCTCACTCCATGGTGGCATATTCGCTTCAGGTTTCAGCGCCGGGATGTTCTCTGCAACGAAGCGATAGACTCGGGAGTCATCTTTCTCTTCAACACTCTGCTCGACGCCATTCAAGTGAACATCCACAACGACTTCACGACTCTTTGGAGTAATCAGCACATACTCCGCTTGGGCGATTGGCTCACTACTCTGTAAGTAGACAACGTCACCGAAGTAATCGTTAAATTCATTGCGAACGGTGACATCGTCAATCCGGTACCGCAGCTCCACCACGTCACCCGGTTCGAGGCGCGGAAATTGAATATAGAAAGTCCGAGCCGAAGTGTACATCGACATACTGGGGTCGTTTGCTGCTCCTTCACCACTCTCAATCGCTTCATCGACGCTCCCATCAGATCGATAGACTCTGGCTCCTTTTAACTGCACCCTCTGGGAGTCAGCTTGATATTGAAAGGCATATTGCCTTGCTTGAGCTGCCGCCGCATCTGTCAAAGGCTGGAACACCAGCTGACGAAACTGACTCGAAAGACCATTTTCATAAACCGTGCTGACATGAAGATCTTGCAAGGTTCGCCGGGGTTCTCCCCCATGCGGAGCATGGCGCTTATTCAGAAATTCTTCCGGTGATAGGGCATATTTTTCATCGGCGGATTCAGCTGCCGGCTGGATAAACTCAACATATTTTCTGACTTCAACTTCTTGAGGTCGTAATCGCAAGACCTCTTGCAGAAGAGCCAGCTGCTCGTCCCGCCGACCTTGAACTCCCTTTAAGTCCGCCAGGCTCTTCAAGGTGCCCACGTCTTCTGGCGCGAGCTCCAAGGCTTGCTCCAAGTCGACCAAAGCTCGTTCGCTCTGACCCAACTCTCGATGCACCCGAGAGGCCAACCGATAGGTCCACAGACTCTGCGGCTCAAAAGACTGCACCCGGGACAGCCAATGCTGGGCAGCTTGAGTATCCCGCCGGGCGACTCCTAAATCGATCCGCTGGGTAAAGTAGCTCGTATCGTCGAATCGCAACGAAGAGTAACGTTCTTCTGCCTCAAATGCCTCGGTAGAACGCCCCACCGCACTACGCTGGGACGCCACCATGCTTAATAATAAGACAGAATGGGGGCGTCGCTGTAGAGCCGCCTCCAGGGTTGCCAGGGCCGTGCGCTTTAACCCCGCAGCATTAAAAAGCTGGGCTCGCCCCTCTAGAGCGCCGAGGTGATCGGGATCGGCAAAAAGAATGCGATCGTAAATCGGGAAGGCATTTCTTGGGCTCGGACCACTCCTCTCCAATTCAGCTTGGCGATAAAGAACCCGAATATCATTCGCACCTTCTAACTCGCGCATCTGTTCTACAGCCCGGCGCGCCGCATTGCGATCTTCGGCAATCATCGACAAGAGACGTAACGACTCAAGAGAAGGCTTCTTCTCTACGGACCTTTGCAACAAGGTGCGCGCTTGATGCGCAGCAACATCGTCGCCTCTGGTCATCACCAAGTAGCGGGCAGCGATCTCCAACTGCTGAGCTGAGGAGCCCTTGCTGGACTCGATGGCATCTACCAATTCCAGAGGACTCGCTAACGACTTAGGGTGACGAGCTAGAGCGGGTTGGGCAGAGAGAACATCCTCCACATTCTTCTGAGCTGCCGCAAAGGCCTCCACGCTCGCATCGCTCCGGAGACGAACATCAGGCAGCCCCTGGGCATCTCCTAAACGCAAAGAGAAGACCGGGGCTGTCTCAAAGCCGCAAACCTTCACCGTCAAACGATTTTGGCCGGGTAAGAGCTTTATCGTTGCTGAATGCCGATCAACATCAAAGCCGCGATAAGAGGAGTCTCTCAAAACCTCTTGACCATTAAAAAGAAGTTGAGAGGCACCACTGGCACCAAACCAGGCGGTCGCTAAGCGACCTTTCTGTCCTCCGTCGACAACGGTACTCGCAAAAGCGCAGACCTGCACATGAGGCCGAATCAAAGAACTAAAGTCGATAAATCCAAAAGGAAATACCTGGGGCAGTTGCCGCCAACGCACAGGCCGCTGCTTACCGCTGTAGGCTCGCCCAGGAACAATCGGTGCCCCTGGCTCCGCATCAGGTTCAAAAATCTGGTCGAACCCCGCCTTCCCCTCGTTGTCGAACGGCCCGACGATCTGCCACTCCGTAATATATCCTAATTCTCGAAATCTCGCCTTCGCGGTCTCGACATCTCCACGACGCAAACGCGCATAAGCCGTCAACACCTTTGCGTAGAGGCGCGCCCCATTGCTCAACCTCTTGTTTTCTGAACTTAATTCGAGAATCGCCTCAACAGAAGTCGGATTCACCCGATCCCACAGGGACCAGATTTTGCGCAGCTCCACATATTGCTCAAGATTCTGCGCCTTCTGCAAATCCTCAGCGGCTGCGATCAACTCCTCCCCAGGAGTCGTGACACCCTTGACCGCCAAGACTTCAGAAGACTCAGCAGCCTGGGAAGCAGCTCCGATCAGCATCAGGCTAAAAAAGAGCGCAATCGCTCGAGAGAGCCCCCAACGAAGCCCACGTCTTCTCGCGCAGGCCGCTGGACGACGAGCGAATTCAAAGGCACCCGACCCTTCGAGCTTCGAATACGGCTCAGAAGCCAAAGCGGATGTCAACTGTCGACCTAGAAGAGTTTCCCTTTTCATGATGTCTTGCCACATTCTCATTACCGCGCTCAGCCTCCACATCAAAAGTATCGAGAAAAATACCCGGGATCGTCCCGAGGAAGCCTCTGAGGGCTTGCTGCCCCTAGCCTTGCCATACTACAAGCGTAGACCGTCGAGGTCTGCCGTGCAGGTAGCCCTTTGACTCTTTCAGAGCGGTTGTCACAAGGCAATCGCAAATGAGGTTCAGCGGAGGCTCAAATGGTTAACCCCCAGATGGTGATGTACGAGGAAGAGTTCGTCCAGATCCAAACGATTGTAGATCGCTTGGTAAAAGAGGCGAATGCCAAGGTCGTGTTCATCGTCGACAAGAATGGTCAGCTGATTGCAGCGAGTGGTGATGTGGAAGAAATTGACACCACCTCATTAGCCTCGCTCACAGCAGGAAATATTGCTGCCACAGGCGGCATTGCAAAGCTCCTAAAAGAAAACGAATTTGCGACCCAATTTCACGAAGGTGAAAATCAAAATATTCATATCCAACTCGTCGGTAATCGAGTCATTTTGGTTGTGATTTTCGATGCAAAGTCGAGTTTAGGACTAGTTCGTTTACGCGTGCGCAAAGCAACAGATGAATTGAACAATGTCTTCGAAGCGTTGGTCAATAAAACTCAAGATCCAGCAAGTGATTCGCCATTTGCTGAAATCACCGATGACGATATCGACAGTCTTTTCAACGACTAAGGGGGGCCAGGGACTATGACGTTCATCAATTACATGGCTCGCGAGATCAATTGCAAGATTGTCTATTACGGGCCGGGTCTCTGCGGAAAAACGACGAATCTGCAACATATCTATGAGCGGACGAATCCTGACGCGAAGGGCAAAATGATCTCCCTCGCGACAGAGACCGAACGTACTCTCTTCTTTGACTTTTTACCCCTTTCCCTTGGCGAAATTCGGGGATTCAAGACTCGCTTCCACCTGTATACCGTTCCTGGTCAGGTGTTCTACGACGCAAGCCGTAAGTTGATTCTAAAAGGTGTGGATGGGGTGATTTTCGTCGCCGATTCACAATTTGAGCGTCTCGAAGCCAATCTAGAATCAATGGATAACTTGAGGGAAAATCTGGCCGAGCAAGGGTACAACCTCGACGAAATTCCCTTCGTGATTCAATACAATAAACGAGACCTGCCGAATGTGGTCGATGTTGATGAATTGCGGCAAGAACTCAACCCACGAGGCGTTCCTGACTTTGAGGCAAACGCCCGAGACGGTGTAGGCGTTTTCGAAACTCTCAAGGCCGTGAGTAAGTCCGTACTGACCGAACTGAAAAAGAGCGGGGCAGGGACCTAAACCCAGATGAATAAAGAGAAAAAAAGGCGAGCCAAACAATGGTGGCGCCTTTTTTTCTGCGAGCGGCAAAAAATGAAGCCGTAGCAGCGCAAACGAAGAGGAACACACCGGTGACTGATCAACCCGATTCCGAGGAAGAGTTGCACTACGAGCCAAGCCGGGAAGAGCGAGCACGTCGAAGAAGCAAAAAGAAAATTTTTTCGCCAGAAAAGCTCAGTGAAACTGCTCTCTCAGAAACTGCTCTGAACTACCTCAATCGCTATGACAGCACCGTAGAGCAAATGCGTCGCCTGCTGCGAAAGAGACTGCTGCGTTACGGCGATGATACGATTGCGCCGGAGGTCGAAAAGAGAATCGAAACTCTGATTCAACGGCTGCAAGAATCAAACCTGCTCAGCGCCCCCCGTTTCGCCAGCGTGGCCGTCCGCTCCCAGCTTTCTCAAGGACATTCTCAGAAAAAAGTACACTATCGACTCGAACAAAAAGGCCTTGGGGAAGACGAAATTGAAAACGCCCTCTCATTGGCCGCCGACCAAGAGGGTCTCGACGACCTCTCTGCCGCAAAAGAGTTTGTCCGAAAGAGGAATCTACTGAGGCGCTACGATCTTCGCCAAAGTCACGAGCGAAAGCGTGCTTTTGCTCATCTGGCGCGCCAAGGGTTTTCTATCGCTAGTGCGGAAGACGCCCTTGGTTGTTCGTATTTTTTCGATGAAGGAGAAGATTAACGGCGAGTCTATGCTGTTGCGCCGCTTTGAGCGAAGGGCGATAAAGCGAACCCAGGATTCAACGCTGCGCCTTCTCCGCTTCTCGAAGACGCTCAGCAATACGCTCCCGCACAGCGAAGTAATCTTCTTCTCGCTGCTGACGAGCTTCAGCTGCAAGTAATCGCTCTTGGGCTGTACCCACGTAAATATGAACCAGAGAGGGGGACGATTTTTCAATTGCTGCAGGAGCCACAGCGGAAGAGCTCGGGACCACCGTTTGGCTATCTCCCTTCGCTGGCTCGCTCTCTGTCAGCACCACCCCGGAAGATCCCGACGCAGCATCTTCTGCCGAGGGCTCTTCTGACGAAACGGCCTCATCTGACGAGCCGGCCTCATCGGCATCAGCACGAGTAGCGCTTGACGGAACATCCCCTGGATCGCTCTCAGGAGCCTCCACAAGGAAGCTATTCGCATCAGAACGGAGAGCAGCATAGGCCCGCCAGCCCTCTTGAACAGCATCCAGGCTTTTGACGCTCTCCACAGCCCGAGCCTCTGCAAGCTGGGCTAGGAGAAAAAACACGCGACTCTTTCGATCGAGAGAACCACCACTAAACCGAAGGGCCGAAACAAGCGCCTCTTCCGCTTGGTCGAGATCATTCAGCTTGAGCTGCACCTCCGCGACCCGGAGATGTCCCGTTGCATTCTTTGGCTCATTCACAATGGCTTGCTGATAATGACTATTCGCGCCGCCGTAGTCCCGCGCAATGTACGAGGCGTCGCCCTTATTCAGCGCCTCCCAAAACGGCGAAATACCCTTCAAGCCTTTTGGATCGCGCCGCACATCGTCAGACGTTAATTCCACCCGGGTCGCCGTCGGAGCAGGAGAGGGCTGAGACTCCACCGTCTCTGAGGCAGCCGGTGCAGGAGCCTCGCTTCCATCTTCGTCCTGGGCCTCTGCGACCACCGTCAGCGAAATCAGAAGAGCAAGAGAAGACAGGGGGAAATTGTGGCGAATTTTATTCCGACTCAAGAATCGAACGACCATAGGGGAACAATAGCGCCGATTTCCCGAAGATCGCAAATCCCTCTTGTTTCCTTTAACAGGACTGCAACTCTCCACTCTGTGATGAGGCTCGGCATATTTCAAAATCAAAATACGAAGAGGACGGCTCCTCCCTCAAGAATCTGGCCTCACGAATCACGAGCTTCCGCCAAGCATTTTTGGAAACCGGGGAAAATCAAACCTAAACGAGTCCTCTTCTGCCTGCTGATCTTCATTCAACTCGTCGCTTGCCAAGAAAAGTCGCCAACGGCTCACCAAGCTCCCCCGAGTAAATCTGAACCAGTCACAGCAATTCCACCACCTGCACCTCCGAAGCCCTGGTATAGTGGTACGTGGCAAAGCCAAATAAAATTGAATCAGGCAACGGCAAAACTGCAAATTACGATTGAACCTGAGCTTAGAAAGACCGACCAGGCCGCAACCGCCGATCAACCCCTACCTGTGGCGGGCCAAATGATTTTAAAATCGGAGCTAAGAGAAGAGCGTCTGCTCTCGATTCATGGAGCTCTGACCGAGAAAGAAATACTCAGACTACGTCTTGATGAGAAAAAGCGCGAGCGACTGCCTTTAGCCGACCAGCCTCGACTGATCTCCGGCTTTGCTCTTCTTAAGAAAGAAGAATCCAAGCGACCAAGCTCTCACCATTGGAGCGGCTCTCTTCATCTCTCCAGCAGCGACGGTGAAACTCAGTACAAGACCACCATTGTATTGAAGAAAGTTGATTCAAAGACTAAGGACAGCGCGATTACCTCGCCTAAGACGAGCCCCGAGTCCCCGCAGGGCCTTTGATATGCCTCAGCGAACCATCGTACTCGACCTGTCTGTGCTGGCCACCGTCTCCACGTCCCGCGGCTTAGGACGCTACGCCAGCACTCTCGCTCTTCACCTCTATCAACGCCTACAGACTAACTCTTCCCTGCGTTTGGTTGGCCTCGCCGACTTGCCATTAATTGGACCACCTCAACTCAGCGAAGACATACCCGCATGCATCGAAGCATTGACGCTACGCGCAAAGCGAAGAACTCACTTCTCCTGGGCCAACCGACTGCGCCTTCAATTGGGGCGCGCCGTCACCAAAGCCCAAGCCGACTTAGTGCACCTCGTCGATCAGAAGGCGACTCCCTTTACCGAGGTGGCTTGTCCCCAGGTGATCACCTGTCACCATATCCGCACCAAAACAAGCGCCGCCCAATGGTACGGGAAGAAAAGCGACGGCTCTCGTTCTGAACGTCGCCGTATCGCCAGTGCACGCCGCATTATCGCCATCAGTCGGGCCACGGCTCAAGAGCTCGTCACACGTCTCGATCTACCCTTAAATAAAATCGATGTCGTTCATAACGGTATACTCCCTGAGCGCTGGTCTCCGGAGCCTCAAGCGGACGACCCTCGGACTCTCCACAAACTGAATCTTAATCGGGATGCCTACATCCTTTGCGTTGGGGCCATTAACCAA
>JAKVCH010000260.1 GCA_022447485.1 Polyangiaceae bacterium
GAAAAAGAGATGTGCGTGCGCGCACGATTAGCGTCAAGCGGATGACCAAACGCGAGCTGGAGATGGGGCGGCTTCTTTACCCTGAAACGGATTATTGGAAGCCAAAGACCCGCGCAGAATGCGTCGGTGGCCCTCGTCCTTGTCCTTTCATTAGCTGCAAACATCATCTTTACGTCGATGTGTCGCCAAGAACAGGAGCGATCAAGTTGAACTTCCCCGACCTTGAAGTCTGGGAGCTGAAAGAATCCTGCGCGTTGGATGTAGCAGATCGCGGGGGCACGACCTTGGAAGATGTGGGGGCGATTATGAATCTCACCCGAGAGAGAATTCGCCAGGTAGAGGTCAAGGCCTTAGCAAAGTTAGAGGCTTTGACTGAGATGGGCTCTCTCCGAGAGTACGTTGATGAGGGACCCAATGGTCGTCGTCGTTTGCCAAAGCTTGATGCGAGCGACACACCTGGGAAGAGTCCGCAGGTGAGTCTGAGCGTTGCTCAGGAACCGGAGAATGCCTCCGTCGAGCCCTCCGCAGCTGATATCGATATGGTCAGTTTCGAAAGTCTCGAGGCTCTTGAAGCGTAATTGAGCGGAATTTTACCATGCTCTTTAAGTTTTTCTTCCATTTGTAAATTTCAGGAGCTGAAGTCTTTCTTTTTTTCGAGAGCGTCTCAAAACTGAGACGCTCTTTTTTTGTCTCAATCGAGTGCCTTTCTCCACCGGATGATCGTGAACCTTTTAAAAACAGCTCCTCTTTCTCGTGCTGCTCAAGACGCACTGAAAACAACGCTCACCTTTGCCTTTGCTCGTGGGGTGATGGAGAGTGAGTTGATTGCCCGCACTCTGCCGAATACCTCCCACCGATCAGAGCGTGAGAGGTTGCCCTCCTCTCAACTCTTTGAGTCGGACCTCTTTCTCAAAGAATTCGTTGAGTTAGTGAGCGGAGCCGCCCATCGAGGTCGTCGAGAGAAGTTTTCCCATCGCTCTCTCGACCGTTTATTGCGCACTCCAGTGGGCCGAGAGGCCCGCCATACGCGGCAGAATATTCTCCGCGTGTTGCTGGACGATTCTCCCTTACGCGAAGCTTTCGAGAAGGTTTATCGTCAATTAGTGCAGCTCCGGGCGAGTTTAACGGACGAACTTACTCTCAATTCCCCCACTGCCGCTTTGAAGCGGCGAGTCGATATACTGAGTGAATTGCGCTCGAGTATCGATGCCTTGAGTGCTTTTGATGACCTGCCGAGTGAGCTGGGCGCCCTCGGGAGCTGGTCAAAAGAGGTCCAGGCCAGCGCTGCCTACGGTGAGCTGGCGGGATTATTGGACTTTGAAAAGAGTCGCGTCGAGCTTCAGACCAATTTACAGCTCGGTTATGATGGAACCCTCCGCAATTTTGAGATCGTTCAAGTCAGTGAGCGGCAACACGCAGCCCTTCCTGACTCCTATTTCGCCAAAAAGTGGCGACGCCTGGTCAGCTTTTTACGTGGCTATCGGTACCAAGAGGACGATGTCCTCAGTCAGTTGCTTGATGCCTGTTTTCAGTCTCTTGAGGCTGAAGTTGCTCTTCTTTTGCAGGTGATTCCTCAATTCGAATTCTACTTGGCAGCATTCGAATTTCGTCGAGCTGCTCAAGAGGAGGGTTTAAAGGTCTGTCTTCCGGAATTTTGCGAAGATGCTCTGCCAGGCAGGCAGCTGAATGGCCTTTTTAATCCTTGGCTTTTAGGCTCTGGGCGACCGATCATTCCGGCAGACTTATGTCAGGCACCAGCCGCTCGCACCGTCGTGCTGACTGGGCCCAATTCTGGAGGCAAGACTCGTTTGCTTCAATCCATCGCTTTGACTCAAATATTGGGCCAGGTTGGCTTTTTCGTACCTGCCGCTCGCGCTGATTTAGTGGAAGTGGAGTCAATCTTTCTATCATTGCAAGAGCGTCCGGAGGCAAACCAGAAGGAGGGACGCTTGGGGAGCGAAATGCTCCGCATCCGAAAAGTCTTTGAGTCCTGCGGCCCTCGTTCCTTGATTATTTTGGATGAGCTTTGCTCGGGTACCAACCCGAGTGAGGGTGGAGAGATTTTCGAAATGGTCTTGGAGCTTTTGCGTGAATTGAAGCCTCAGGCCTTTGTGTCGACCCATTTTTTGGACTTGGCGCAGGCGATTGAAACGAAAGAGATGAAGCTGGAGAATCGGCAGCGCGGAGGGCTGGACTTTCTTCAAGTCGAGTTGAGTGAAGGCCAGGCTCCAACTTATCAATTCGTCCCTGGCGTCGCTTCAACCTCCTTAGCGCGAGCAACTGCTGCCCGCCTGGGAGTCGGTAAAGAAGAGCTCATGCAGTTGGTCTTAGGTCGCGTAGCCCAAGAGGAACGCTAGTCTTCGTCCTCCTGAGTTCCCCATTTCTTTCGATCGCTCGTTGAGGTTTTTTCTGGAGCTCGATGTCCACGATAAATCATTGTATCGCCGTACTTTTCTTGCACTTGGTCGAGGAGACGACTCACCATTTCGCTCTTTGTTCTGCCGTGAGAGAATTGATTCAGTAGGGGCCTCTGGTCTGGGGGTGGGGCGCCACGCCACTCGAGAAGTGAGAGCTGCCTTGGCTGATCTTCATGATGAAGGTTACTGAGCGTGAGGCCGCAGAGGCGCACGCCGTCGTCGAGGGCAAGGCTGTCCAGTAGTTGCCATCCCAAATCACGAATTTTGAGCCCCTCTGCCGTTGGTTCGTCAAAAGCCATTTGTTTCGACTTGATCGGGTAGAGTTCGTGGATGGCGATTGGTTCTTTTGTCGCTCTTCGGGTCGCCAACTTTAATTTCAAAGTCAGGGTTTTGCCAACGACCCCAGCACGGCGAGCCCGGGCCGCCACTTCTTCCGCATGGCCAGCGATGGCGGCTCTTAATTCTTGGCGGTCGAAGATATCGTGACTGAAGGTTGATTCTTCACCGATACTTTTTCGTTCGCGACCTGGTACAACAGGCCGGTCGTCTTCACCGCGCGCCCGAGCTGCCATCTCTTGACCATGAGCCCCAAAGACGTCTGTTAGGGTCGCTTGAGATGCTCGCGCTAGACCTCCAATGGTGGACAGGCCTGCTTGGGCGAGTCGGTTTTCTGCTTTCGGTCCAATGCCCCAAAGTGCGCGCAGGGGAAGGGGACGGAGCAATTCTTCTTTCTCGTCGTCATGAACCAAGAAAAGACCGTTGGGCTTATCAAGACTACAAGCGATTTTCGCGACCAACTTGTTCGGTGCGATGCCCACAGAGACGTTTAATCCGGTGCATTTTAAAATATCTCTTTTTATGGCGCGACCGATGTTCAGGGGATGACCGAAGAGCTGGACGCTTCCGCTAATATCGAGAAAGGCTTCATCGAGAGCTAAGCCTTCAATTTGGTCGGTATAATCGGAAAATACCTCGTGGATTTGCCGACTGACGGCGGCATATTTCTTCATATTGCCGTGCAGAAATATGCCATGAGGGCAGCGTCGGCGAGCCTCGTAGCCGGGCATTGCGGACTTGACCCCGTATTTCCTTGCTTCGTAAGAAGCTGCTGCGACGACGCCTCTGGCGGAGCCTCCGCCGATGATCACCGGTTTGCCCCGGTATTCAGGGTGGTCTCGCTGTTCGACGGATGCGTAAAATGCATCCATATCGGCGTGCAATATCCAGCGCATGGGCTTTTTCTCTATCGTCCCTTGAGGTCTCGGATCATCCGAAGGGCATTCTCGCCAAGAATCTTCCTAGCATTTGTGTCGCCGAATTCTTTACGTAATCGTCCGGCAAGGCGAGGGAATTCTGAGCAGGTAGGCATATCCATGGGCGTGCAGATCAATCCATCCCAATCACTACCGAGTCCCACATGGTCAATGCCGCATACTTGGACCGCATGGCGAATATGGGCCAGCAGGGTGTCGAGTTTTCCACGCCATAACCCATCACCCAAGTAGAGAGAGTGGTAGATGATGCCAATCACGCCTCCAGATTGAGCGACAGCACGAGCTTGCTCGTCATCGATATTACGCCAATGAGGGTGGACAGCGTTCATTCCCGTATGACTGACCATGAAGGGGATACCGGGTTTTTGTTCATCGACAGCGTCCCAGAACCCAGCTTCATTCATATGAGCGAGATCCACCCCGATCCGAAGTTGATTCAAGGTAGCAATTGTTTCTCTGCCTAATTGGCTTAAGCCCTGGGTGGCATGCCAATGGGGAGCGCTGCTTTGAGCGAGAGAATTTTGGTTCATATGGACAAGAGTGACCCGGAGGAGATCGTGAGCGAAATCCGAATATTTTTCGAGTTCGGAAGGCAGAAAGTTCGCTCCTTGAATTCCTAAAAATGCACCATGCTTCCCCTGAGCCTTGGCCTCTTGATAGGATGCATGGTCGCTCACTACCTGGCAGGAGGCTTCAGGGTTGAGAGTTAAGACCCTTTTCACTTCGCGGAAGAGTTCTTTAGAGCGTCTTTCTCGCGACGCGCTGCGCCTGAAGGGGTTGGCCGTGAGGCTCCAGGTTGCTCCAGAGAAGCCGACATCCTTCAGGCGAGGGAGATCTGCATGCCCGAAGAGAAAGCGGCGCAAAGGACCGGGTCGGTGGCGACGGGCCGGGTGGTAGCCGATGGTCCGATAAAAACTCAAAGATTCGATATGGAGGTCGAAGACATCGACCTCTTTGCAAAATTCTTGATCATCAATCATCGGAGCTTTGGCTCAGCTGGGCTGGAAATTCTCCGTTAGCCTAGCACGATGTCTAGTAAATCGCCGACTTGAGGGGCGGCCTGGTCTTGACCGTGCTCTTCATCGCCGCAACACTTGATCGATGCGGAAACCCTGTCGCTCTCTAGGCTTTGGTCTGGCCCTTTTTTCTCTGATCTTCTGCCAGGCTCAGTCTCTCTTCGCCCAGGTCAAAGGTGCACCCCTACCGGCACCGCCGCCAGCTCAGCCAGCGCCATCTCAGCCAGCGCCAGCGGTAGCTCCAGCGCCAGCTCGCTCGCTTCCCAAGGAGGGTGACTCGACTTCCAAAGCGGGGACAGCTCAAGATGAGATGGCACCAGAAGATTCATCCGAGAAGAAGGCTGAGCTAGGGGTCTACTTTGAGCTCTTTGGCATCGCCCTTTTTTCGCCGACAGGAAGCACGAACCCATGGGCCGGGGGCGAGAGCTGTCCCAGTCTGGGTGTGGATGGCTTGACCCTCGCCGTTCCCTGCGATGCTCGGGCACCGATTGGCGCAGC
>JAKVCH010000261.1 GCA_022447485.1 Polyangiaceae bacterium
GGGCTTTCCCCTCGACACCATCGAAAGGCACGGCTCGGGTTGGGCAGCTTCCGTCGAGAGAGTAAACGGACCACTCTGGCTCTGGAGCGCTGCCAGCTCTCTTCAATCCGACAATGAGATTCCAGTGTCGCTGCTCATATTGCTCAATCCGATGAATCTTTAACGTCTGAGCTTAAAAAGGCCTGTCATTGGCTTTGACCCGATGGGGCTTCCAGCACTAAAAAGCGGCCCATGACGATTCCCGACCATGCAGGACCTGGTTATCGCGATGAGCGAGCCAACGATATCGAAGCAGCAATGGCGCGATTAGTGCGCCCCGCCTCGGGTTATGTCGGATGTACCGAAGTCTTTGCTACGGCCCTTGGGATTGAAGGCACCACCCTTGCCGACCTGAAGTCTTTGCCTTTAGGTGCTCGGGGCCAACAATTGATGGGCCTAAGATATTTTATTCCCAATGGGGCTACGTGGCGCGCCCATTATAATTGGCAAAAGCCTCTCGAACGACTGGCAGGCGGCGCAGTTGAGCGATTGGAGACTCTTGCCCAGCAAGTCGAGAGGGTGGCGAAAGAACTCGGTCCGGAAAAGGAATTCAAGAGCCGCGCCAAGAAGTTGAGCTTGGCGAAAATTGCCGACGAATTACAGGAGCTGCTCTCTGACAAGGCTCTTCAGTGGCTCCTCGCCGTTGATCGCGATCCCGAATTAAGGAAAGTGCTCCGTGAACGCGTTGAGCAAGAGGGTCCGGAAACAGCCAAGGCTCATCCTCAGGTTGTCGATACTCTCTATCTACTCAGCCAGGATCTTC
This sequence comes from Polyangiaceae bacterium, assembly GCA_022447485.1. Classification (GTDB taxonomy): domain Bacteria; phylum Myxococcota_A; class Polyangia; order Polyangiales; family Polyangiaceae; genus NIC37A-2. Next base: position 803 of record JAKVCH010000261.1, read on the forward strand.
TCAAACTCCCTGCCACCACCGTTTCCTGCGGAGAGCTAAAATACGTTATCGTAGCCGATAAGGGAGAAATGGGCGTCCGAGCAGTTCGTGAGGCGATTGCTACTGGTAGAATACCAGTCGTCCTCTTCAGTGAACTCGATGATAATAATGCCCTACAAGTTCGCTTGGCCGAGGAAGCAGGCGGTTTTTCGATTGCTCTGGCTGGGGGCTTTCGAGAGAGCTATGCCAATCCAGCGCAAATTGCGGACCGCGTTCTCAAAACCTTCGCTGAACGGTTCGGAGAAAAGGCAGACGAAGAATTGCGACGAGCCGCGCTTTACCCTGGTTATGGGCCGCTCGCCGAAAATACCGCAGCCATTCAAACCTTCCGACGCTCGGGCATTGTCTTCATCGGGCCCATGCAAGACGTCGTTGAGCAGGCGGGCGATAAGCGTAAATTCCGCATGCTCGCCCAATCAATCGACGAGGAGGCGGTGACTCCTGGCATTGTGATGACCACTTCCGACGCAAAGGAAATTGAAGAAGCGATTGCCGCCGGCTATGCGGCAAAAAAATTCACATTCCCGGGGCGTCTGAAAGCTGCCAACGGCGGCGGCGGGCGCGGCCAAGCTGTGATTCATGAGCCTGAATCAGTGCCCGTTGCAGTGACGAAGGTCCTCGCCGAGATCCAGGCTAATGGCTGGGACCCGGGCGTGATGTTCGAACAGAATATCTTCGAGACAATTCACCTGGAGGTTCAAGTACTGCGTGATCGCTATGGTCAGACGCGACACTTCGGAATGCGCGACTGTTCCGAGCAGCGCGCCAGCCAAAAAATTCAAGAGGAAGCACCTCCTGCCCTACTCAGAAAAGAGCCGAAACTCACCCAAAGAATCTGTGAGATCGCCTGCCGTTTGGCCGATGAAGTCGGCTACGTAGGCGCCTGTACCGTCGAGTTGATGTACAAGGGCGGTCACTTTTATCTCTTAGAGATGAACACCCGTATTCAGGTTGAGCATCCCGTTACAGAAGAGGCGCACCGTATTCGTCGGGGCAAGGAACTCCATGAGCTCAACCTCGTGCAGCTGCAATACGCCATCGCCTCGGGCGCCAGTCTCGACTTCGCTCAAAAGGATGTCGTTTGCACCCACGTCGCTCGCGAATTTCGCATCAATGCAGAGTCTTATCAGCCCTCAATTAAGGATGCGCGAGACGGCCAGAAAGGCCTCTTTCTGCCGAACGCTGGGGTCTTCGACGAGATTAGCGTGCCGAGTACAGAAGACGCGCTTCAAGCCCTCAAAGAGGCAGGCGTCGATGGTATTCACGAACTGAATGTTCGCTTCGACTGTGGCTTTGAAGCAGGCGATGATCTTGTCAACAAGGACCCGACCTTCGGAAAGTTGATCGTCGCCATCCAACCAGAAGAAGATCGAAAAGACGAAGCCTATGAACTACTTCGTTTAGCAAGCGCTGCCGTCTTGAAACTCTTCACGATCGAAGGCCGCCAACTCACTCCCACGGGCAAAGTCGTTCAAGGCGCCAAGTTTGCGACGAATCTTGCCGACCACGGCACCCTGCTCGACTCAGAAATGCTGAAGCTGCACAGCAAAGACATTGCTCCTGAGCGTCATGTTGGCTGGGTGATTGACTTCATGCGCCAATTCGCGCCAGCCGAATAACCCTTCGCGGCGAGCTCTTGCTCTGCAGAAAAAGAAAGGGCGAATCCCAAGATTCGCCCTTTTCTATTTTGTACCGTTGAGAGGTTCAAAGCTTGATCACTCTTCTGCCTTCTCAAACTTCTCCGGTTCAGCCACGGCCCAATTGGCCGCCCAGGAGCCAATCGTAAAGACCTGATCATTGCCTTCATGAACAAGGTAACGCGCTTGCCCATCTGAGACACCACCAAGCTGAAGTACCTGCTTCGTGTCATCGGAAAGGGTAAATGTCACCGTTGCACTTGGCTCAACTAGACCAGCGGCCTCTCGACTCACGTTGTCTCCGAAATCTTGAGCCTGGAGCGATTGAAAGGCGCGAAGCAGGTCATCGACCTTTGAGCTATCAAACGCCTTCCAGCTGCTTCCTTGAAAGCCTTTGGCCTTCTTGAATTGTGCTTTCCAGCTCTCGCCCTCCTTCGTGAAGTCATACTCTCCGGCAGCATTGCTGACGTCGATAGACACCACCTGAGGAGCATCAAGCTCCAAGATAGCAGTATCGCGCCAACCCTTACCATCTCGCTCGTAGAGATAGGAAGAATAGCCCTTGAGTGAATAGGTCGCAGGATCTGTTCCCACGCGGACAGTCTGCCCGCGTCCACCCGACTTGCCCAGATGAAGATTGGTCAATTCCTGGTCGCCGGCCCAAACCTGAACAGCCAAGGACTTTTGATCGTTCAGGTCATAGCCTGCCCAGGACTCTTCGCTATCTGCAATTTTCTCGACAAGGCTGAGCTTCTCGAGATTCTTTAAGAGATTCTCGATATTACTTTGATTCGCTGGATAGTTGACCGGGGCCGTCACACGCCAGTCGTCTCCCTGCTTTTCAAGAACCCAAGTCGTCGCCGGCTTCTCGGCTTTTCCTTCAGAGGCCGGTTCTGCTGGCGTCGTCACGGAAACTTTTGTCGCGGTCGCGAGCGCTTCTGAGGTCAGGCCTAACTCGGGCAGAGCAGCTTGTGAGGCACTACTCGAGTGGGCAGCATCTTCCGCAGCCTTCTTCTTGTTTTGCATCACAAGAGCACCACCAAGAGCACCCAAGATAACAACACTGATGATTAGCTTTTTATCTGTTGAAAGAGCCATAGTCTTACCTCAGGCAGCAGCTTTTGCTGGAAGTTGAGGCTTCGCCTTTCGTCGTGCATCACGCTGACGATAACGAAGCAGGCCAAAAATCACGAAGAAGAAGGGAACACCCAAAACCAAGCTCCACTGCACTTGCTTCTACAAACTGCGCCGAGCCGTACGGTACTCTTCATCTTTCTTAGCAATCGCTTCCTCTGAATCGTCCATCGAAAATTCAGGCTTCGCAACGCTCGCGTAGGTCAGGTTTGGCTCACCCAAGATCTTGGCGCTCGCCGCGATCAGGTCGGCATCTCCACTCATCCAATCAAAGATATTCTTGAGAGCAAGAATGGTGGGTCGCAAATATTGCTGAGCATAGGTCTGTGCCACCATCTGCAGCTCACGATCACCACCCATGGCACCAAATTGCGCCATCTGTCCGGTCGGCTCTGGACCATTTCCTGAATAGGCAAATGGATTCGTGATGAATTCACCCGAAGCGATCACGAGCACGCCGCCCGCTTCCGGCGCACGGTCGCCTGCTGGAATTTCTGCATCAGGAGAGCCAGCAAATGCGCTTCTCAGCTTACCTTCGGCAGCAGCAGCAATGATCGCCTGCTCGAACGGAGGTTGAGGGCGCCATTGATCTTGCAAACTCATGTCGACAGTCGCGTCGGTCATTAAGTTTGTGCCGGGCGTCGTCCGTATCAACGCCCGCACAGAGACGTCTTCTGGCTGCTTATCTCCAAGAAGAGAAAGTGACGACGGGAAGGGCATCATCAGCTCATCCATGCGGAAGAAGCCAGGAAAGGAGGTGTCCAAAAGCTGCTCTTCCTCGGCGAATCTTGGATCGTTCACTACGTGAGCAATGCCAGGATGGCGTAACCAGCCTACCCCGCCCATCTGCGTCATCACAGGAACACGAAATTGTGCACCATGATCCAAAACAGCATCTTGGTTCATCTGAATCCCGTAGCCACTCAAAAGTGGATCAAGACCATGAGTGTTTAACTCCGCCATCATCGAAGCATCATTCGGCTTGAGGTTCACTGCCGATGCAATCACGGCCAGAGTCTTACCGCCGCTCATCATGAATTGATCAATGCGCCGCAGCTCCTTCTCACTAAAATCTTCGCTCGGCTGAGTAATGATCAGCCCTTCGAACTCTTGATTGATTTCTGTCGCTCCTCCTTGAAGGTCAACATTCTCAAGAGCATAGAAAGGGAAGTTCTGAGTGATAATCTCCTGCAAGCTCGGCGAACCCTGCTGACCCTGACGAGGCACCAGGTTACGATCGCTGAGCTTGAGTTCGCCCTTACCGGTGATCAAACCAATCTTATGCTTAATATCGTCATTCTTGTCGCGAATCTCGCGAATCTTATTCGAGATAAAGAACTCAAGGCCCTCATTATATGCAGGATGTAGAGCGGGAATCACCGCCTTTTCGCTCCCATACTTGAAGACGAGGCCGAGAAACCCCTGGGTGATCGAGGCCCGATCATCTCCGGTCGCATCAGCTTCGCCAAAGGGCTGCTCTTGAAGCCCAGCCTCGACGGCTTGCTTCCTCTCATCATCCGTCGCCGGCTCAATCAGCGTGTACTTGAACTTTCCGCCACTCGCCCGCTCATATTCAGAAAGG
>JAKVCH010000262.1 GCA_022447485.1 Polyangiaceae bacterium
TTAAGGACGAACGGCTCCGGCAGGCTCTCAGCTTCGAGCCTCTTTTGGTCGGGGGGAATCCAGTGAGTGTTCCGGGAATCTACCTGCTCATCCATTGGCTCGAGCGGAAATGGGGCGTTCATTATGCCATGGGCGGCACAGGAGCTCTTGTGGAGGCTCTGTGTAAGCTCTTCACATCAAGAGGGGGTACTATCCGCTACGGCGCCCCAGTCGAAAAAGTTCTCGTTCAAAATGGAGAGGCGAAAGGCGTCTACGCGGACGGCCAGGAACTAAAAGCCGACGTCGTTGTCTGCAACGCAGACCCGACAATTGTTTACGAACAGCTGATAGACAAGGAACACCTGAAGAAGAACACACCGCGGGCTGTGCGCAAAAAGTCGCAGTCGATGAGCCTTTTTGTGGCCTACTTCGGTGCAAAAAAACAATACGAGAACTTGGCTCATCATACCGTCGTTCTTGGACCTCGCTATCAAGGCCTGTTGAAAGATATCTTTCAGAAGAAAGTTCTGGCCGATGACTTCTCGCTCTATCTCCACGCGCCTTGTCGTAGCGATAGGCAAATGGCGCCGGAGGGTCACGATTCTTTCTACGTGCTTTCACCGGTCCCCAACCAGAAGAGTGGCATCGACTGGGCCGCACGAGCCGACGAGTACCGCGACGCGATCATTGATTCACTCGAAGAAAGGCTCATGCCTGGTCTCCGAGAAAATCTCACGACCTGCTTCTCTGTCGATCCTCGCTACTTCGAGGGAGAAATGCGTTCGGCAGATGGAGCGGCCTTCGGCATCGAGCCAAAACTCACGCAATCAGCCTACTTTCGCTATCACAACCGATCAGAAGATATCCAAGGCCTCTACTTCGTAGGTGCGAGCACTCATCCCGGCGCCGGTATGCCAGGAGTGATTCTTTCGGCAAAAGTCATGGAGAGAGAAATCTTCGGCTCGGTCGCAGAGGGCGAAGACCTCAGCACCAAAGCAACCATCAGCAATACTTGGGATTCAGCTCATGCTGTCTAATTCAACAACCATCTCGCGCAGACGCACCTCGCTAACACCCGCAGCAATCGCGGCAGTGAAAGACCGTCTTGAGATGGCTCAAAGAATGAACTTGCTCAAAGCACATTCAAAAACCTTCCACCTGGCTTCTCAATTCCTGCCCGCTTCTATGCGCCAAGATGCCAGCATCTGCTACAGCTTCTGCCGCGTCGTCGACGACATAGCCGACGAAAGCCCATCGACTGTCGAGGCGCGGAAAGAGTTAGACGTTGTTCAGAGCATGTTGAGCGACGAGATCGCACCAGCGGGCATCGTCGAGGACTTCATCCTCCTCAGTCAGAGGACCGAGATGGGACTACAGCCAGCTCTCGACCTACTCCAGGGAATGCGCTCCGATTTAGATCCTGTTGTCATCGAGACCGATGATGAATTGGACACCTACTGCTACCGCGCGGCAGGAACGGTGGGACTGATGATGTGCGCCGTTTTAGGAGTTCGCGACCAAGCAGCCAAAGCTGCGGCTTTGAGCTTGGGCATGGCCATGCAGCTCACAAATATTTGCCGAGACGTAAAGGAAGACCTTTTTCGGCAACGAATTTACTTGCCACCTTTTCATCCATCAAAAACTCCATTGAGCCAGGAGTTACTTTCTCAGGAGAGCGCTCCGCTGAAAGTCCAGATGGAGATACGCGCAAGAGTCTCTTATCAACTTAGCCGTGCCGAAGGGTTCTATGAACACGCAAAGTCAGGCTATCGAGCCCTGCCCCCAGGAGCTCGCTTCGCAATCATCTTTGCGGCCAATCTTTATAGAAATATTGGACACAGGCTTTACAAAAAACACTCAAGCGATGCCCTTCACGGCAGAACGATCGTCCCTTTTTACTCCAAGTTATCGATCTTCTGGAATTCGCTCATCGAATACCGGCAAAGCCAGCAGCCGGCGCTGCCTGCGCCGCAATGCGTGCAATCATGACCTACCAAATTAGAACTGTTTCAGAGATCACGGGAATACCCAGAAATACACTCATCGCGTGGGAGCGTCGCTACGGCATCGTCTCTCCGGAAAGGCATAGTAACGGCTACCGGGACTATAGCGAATCCGATCTGAATATTTTACTCAAGGTGCGCGGTGCGATTGAGACGGGGCTAAAAATAAGCGAAGCTGTCCAGCTCGTTAAGAGCGAAAAAGCAAAAGTATTCACGCCGGAGCCAACGATTGCCCCGGCACCCACGCCCCTTGCAGATGCAGACCCGAGCAGCGCACTCAAGGAACTCACAGAACAACTCACGGACGCTTTAACTCATTTCCGGCGGGCAGAGGCTGACGAAATTCTTTTGCGCGTCAACCATATTCCTTTCGATACTAAGTTACGCGGTCTACTCTTTCCTGTTCTGCGCAACATCGGAGACCTTTGGACCCAAGGAAAAGTAAGCATCGCTCAAGAACACTATGCTTCCGGTCATATCCGCTCTCACTTAGCCGCGTTTCAACTCTCAATTGGTTCTCCAGATGACAGTGCTCCAAAGGCTGTGTGTGCCGCAGTCGCCGGCGACTTGCATGATATTCCGGCACTCGCCTTGTCCATTCGCCTTGGTTTAGCAGGCTATCAAACCGCCTACTTTGGAGCCGATACCCCAGCTGAGCCGTTAGGACAATGTATTCAAACCCAACTGCCTCAGCTTGTTTGCATCTCAATGGTCGCGCCTATTTCTGGGGACCGTATCAATCAATACATCATTGAACTGCGTAGACCAGCCATCGAGCACTGCCGCTATATCATTGGTGGAGCCGGCATTCCCCCCTATTATATCCCCCCTCAGGGCGTCGAGCTAGCTCCTCACTTTTGGGATCTTCAACTTTAAGTATGTTCCACTTACGGCAGCTGGATTCACTCGTAAAATTGGCGTTCGTCTGTGGGAGGTCACAGCTTGCTGCGTCAAAAAAGACAATCGCCGCTTTTTTGGTGCTAAGTCTGCTCTGCGTTGGCAGAGTTTCTGCAGATGAGCCATCAGCTGAGATTCGCATCGTGGTGACTGGATTTGAGTCATCAAAGGGACATTTGCTGATTTCCTTGCACGACTCCAAAAAGACATTTCCTGGTGATGCGGCTCACGCTCTGCAATTGGCTCGCGTCCCGATTAACCCCAAGGAAACAGTCGTCTCCTTGAAACCAGTCCCACCTGGGAATTACGCCATCAGCATCTTTCAAGATGAAAACGACAACGAAAAACTCGACCGAAACCTGATTGGGATACCCAAAGAGCCATTCGGAGCTTCAAATAATGCAAAGGCTGTATTTGGTCCGCCGAAATGGAAGGACGCCGTCTTTCAGGTCAGCCCAAAAGGAACGACTCAAAGAATTCGCTTACGAAGACTCTAGGCGATGAAGAAGACTGAAGGACCCAGCTTTAGCTCTTGAGTGCGAATTCAGCCAGTTCCCGGCAAAAACTAACATGTATTAAAAAAACGGGACTCGGAATTTCTTCCGAGCCCCGTTGAACTCTCATTCTGGAATTTAAGTTCGAGGTCCGGAGGTCTCTCGCTTAATTCCCTTTGATTCATTGGGGCATCGCCCAAAGAAAACTAATTAAGCTTGCTCTGTGCAGCGGTCGTGATCGGTGGAGAAGCACTTAGCTCTTCCTCTGAATTCACTTGCGCAAGGACATCTCCCAAAATTCCATGAAGAGTCGAGACCGCTTCGTCATCAAGTCGAATCGTTATCGGCCCAATAGAAATAGAGTAGAGTTTACAAGAACTGCAGCGTTCCACTCGAAATCCACCAACCTCGGCAATCGTTTTGGGCGTACACATAAGAAGCTTCCCTCGCCTAATCAGAGGCGAGTTGAATAATGCTCAATCACCAATTTCATATCGATCGGGAAAAGAGTCTGCGTGCCATCTGGCAAAGCCAAGATACTCGCCTTCTTTTCGTCGCTGTTTACCTGTAGCCACTCTGGTGCATCAAAACGAGGTGGTTGGAGCTCTCGATTCGAATTCTTGAGCTGAATCAAGTGTCCAGCCTTGACTCGAAAGCTTGGAATATCAACACGACGCCCGGCGACCAAGATATGTCCGTGGCAGACCATCTGGCGAGCGGCTGGTATCGTTGGTGCAAAACCAGCTCGAAAGATCACATTATCGAGACGTCGCTCCAACAATTCAATAACCTTATGAGTCGTCACGTCTCGACTTCGCTGCGCCTCTTGGATGGTACGGCTCAGGTACTTTTCGCTAACCCCATAATTGAAGCGTAATTTCTTCGTCTCCATCACGCGAACGGCGTATTCACTGTATTTACGTCGCTTATGTCCGTGCTCCCCTGGTGGGTACGGACGCTTCTCATGAGAGCGGGTGGTCAAACCTGGTAAATCAACCCCCAAAGCGCGGAGAATTTTAGTCTTTGGACCAGTATATCGACTCATTTTTGAATTCCTTCTTCGAGGCGAATCTATGGCCTCAACTATTGTGCGTAATACGGGGCGAGGCAGACTTTCGAAGAAATTCTACGTCCCTTGAGGAAGCATCGAATCAGCTATCCTCGGTTCAGATGAAAAACCATTAACATCTTGAAAACAATTTTCAATATCGGATATTGGGATTTTTCTAAAACGCCAATATCTGTTCTACCAGCCCATAATGACTTCCATAGTGAATAAGTAAATTTAGAAAGTCATCTCGAGAAACCGAGCAGGCTTTTTTCCATTGTATTCATAGGTTTGCACCAAATAAGCTAACTCCCGCCAATCTATTAATGAAATCTTTTTTCGTGAAGCTCAAATAGAGCTGTCGACCTCACTTGCGCCAGAATTCCCCACGAACCATTTGTTGAAAACAAATATCAATAAAGGGTTGATCAATTTAAAATAATACGTATCTTCTGTTTGCGCGGGTGAGGGGCGTTGAGATCCCGGTTGCACTTGTTCTCCGCCCCCTCCCGCACCACCTCCAAGGGCCCTACCCGGGCCTGGCGAGCCTTGCCTACCAATCGTGACACGCGGTTGCCCAGGCCATCGATCACTCGGACCATTCAAGCGCGGCAAAAAGTGTCCTATCGTCGTTTTGAGCCCGAGTTAGCCAGTGGGGACAAATTCGATAAGGCCTAGCTCTCTTCTATCGTCGGCTGTTCAGTACGTACGAGACGGTCTAACTCGTAGCCAATCTTCTCTAAA
>JAKVCH010000263.1 GCA_022447485.1 Polyangiaceae bacterium
GTTAAGTTCCGAGCGCTTCAGAACCCCAAAGATAGCCCCCCAACCTCCTTCGCCGCTCGACGAACCCATGAAGATGAAAAGAGCCACCCCCCCAGCAAAAATACTAAAAGAAGCCAGGGCCGCTACGTTGAAAGAAACTTGCCATTGAGAGCGCAAGAGCAACCGGCTGATTCGATCAACAAAGAAGCTCCCCAAGGTCAGCACACCTATGGGCAGGGTCGCCAAAAGCACGCCCGCCACGGCGGGTCGGTTGGAGAGAGCATGGAGAATCTGCAGCGAAATAGGAGCAACCAGCAGCAACGCGAGTAAGAGGGTCGGACCTACGAGCAAGAGGCGAAAGCGACGTTCTCGATTTTTATAGAGTCTCTGAGGAGCGGGTAAGGGGCCGCCAAGAAGCAGTTTCCACCCGAGCCATGCAAAGACAATTCCAGCGGGTACCAAGGGAGCGAGTAGCCCTAAGCCGAGAAAGAAGTGATTCCCACTCTTGAGCAAAGAAAAAAGAGCAAGCCCCAACCAAGCCAAGGCGCAGGCGAAACACGCCCCGCCAAACGCGAGAAGCCCCCGTGAATCAGAGCGCGCCTTCGACTGTTTAGGTTCTGCCATGGGCCGGCTTTTAGCAGCACTGAGGTCCTCTGCGTAGTCGTTTTCAGCGCAGAATCGCGAGTCACGACTTGTCTTCTTCAGCGCGCTTGTCCGAGCCTGCTAGGGGATGGGAGCGATCGTAGACTTTCACCAAAGCTGGAGTCGACAGATGAGTATATTTTTCAGTCGTTGAAATGGATGAATGCCCCAAAATTTCCTGAATCGCCCTTAAATCTGCCCCAGCTTCCAGAAGATGGGTAGCAGCAGAATGCCGCAAGGCATGGGGGTGGACATGGCTTCGCCCAACGGCTTGGGCCCCCAACTTCTGAACAATTTCCTGAATGCGACGGACGCTGAGGCGTTTCCCGCGAGAGCTGAGGAAAAGAGCATGCGAATCAATCAGACCAGTCTTCGGATGAGCGAAGCTGGCTCTGATTGCTAGGTATTCACCTAGCGCTTGGCGACAGGGGCCACCGACCGGGACCTGTCTCTCCTTCTGGCCTTTTCCCATAACTAAAACGAGCTGCATGTCCTGGGAAAAGCTGTCTACGTTGACAGCTGCGACTTCACCCACACGAAGAGCTGAGCCATAAATAAGTTCCAGTAACGCACGGTCTCTCAGCCCAACAGGATCGGATTTGCTTGGTACTTCCACCAATTCAGCAGCGGCCTCTTCATTTTACACAAGAGGAAAATGCTTGGGCAACTTGGGCATCTTCAAAAGAGCGGCAGGGTCATGATCTATTGCCTGGACCTCAACAAGAAAGCTAAAAAACGCTCTCAAGCTGCTGAGCTTACGAGCTAAGGTCTTCGAAGAAACACGCTGCGACTCGTCTGCTAACCAAAGGCGCAGCTCACTACGGCCCAGGTCCGCTAGAGGCGGAATACCGCCCCGTTGCAGAAAGAATTGCTTCAGCTGCTCAAGGTCTTTGGCATAAGCGTGAATGGTATGCCGTGACCGACGTAGTTCGAAAGAAAGGTGCTCAACGAAGCGCTCCACCGCCAACTGAAAGTCGACATCACCTCTTCCCGCTTGTCTATTTCGAGGCGAGCACTCTGGCTTCATGGCACTTGTCGCTCATCTAGCTCACCAAAGAGTTGACTACGCTCGGGTTGCTTTCTCCAGCCTAGATTACTCTCCGATTCGTGGCTGTGGGGCTCCTCGAGACGCCTCACGGCATCTATCGCCAAAGCTCGACGGTCGCTCTCCGCTCTGCCCCAATAAGCAGTTTGCTCTTCCACTCGAATCAAAGAACGCCACGCTCGCAACGCAAACTTACGCTGACCATGGGCTTCTGCGCCTCGAGCCAAAGCTTCGATTCGAGCTTCCGCCCCGCGACAGTGTTCAGCTCCGGGCACAAACTGTAAGCCGGCAAATTCGGCATGGCGCAAGGCCTCGACTAAGTCACCCCGATGGAAGGCAAGATCACTCGCTGCCATTGCCGCTCGTCCCTCGGTCACTAAGCGCAAGCCCACCACAAAGCCAGCAGCGAGTACCCCCAGGCAGCCAATACTCAGCCAAAGCCAGAGTGAGATATATCGACCTGAACCTGGTCGGATAAGCATTTAGAGAAAGTCTCGCTTTCTGAAGACCAAAACCGACAAAGCCAAGAGCAAGACAGTCCAAGCCAGGGCCTGGGTGGAAGCTTGGAAAAAATAGGTCGAAATAGGCACGGGTGACTCGCCTGCAAGAACGGCCCTGGGTGGAACATAGACCATAAGGTTAGGAAAGATCCGCGCTAAAAATTGTCCCAGCGCCTTGATCGTGGAACCAAACATATGTTCGGGCAGCCGAGCGAGTGTATCGGCAGAGCGCCCAATAATAATGATGCAGATAGAGAAGATGGCCGTCAAAAACGGAGAGGAAAAGGAGGCGAATACCATTGTTAAGGCAGCAACAATGCAAAGCTCCATACAGCTGAAGATACTCTGCCCTATAATGATCCGACTATAACTCGGCACATCGGAGGCAAACCAAATCCCAAAACCCAAAATCAAGGCAGCCACGGGTACGGGTAGCCACGTCCCCCTACTCGGTTTCTTGATTCCGTAGAGGACCGTCCCTAACGCCAATGCCCCAGGTACGCTTAAGCCAACCACGAGGCTACGCCCGGCAATCACGCCTTCCGCCGTTAATAACAAACCGCTATTTATTGCGATAAAAACGAGTAAGGTAATGAGGATCCCCACGTACTTACCAAGCAGGAACTCCCATCGCCTTAACGGCCGAGCGAGAATAGGAAAGATTGTCTTGAGTTCAAGCTCTCTGTAGAGGGACGTTCCGGCTAAAAGGATAGCAACCACCAAACCGAAAAGAGAGATCGCGGCGGAGCCGACATTGGCTACGACTCGTGCTTGATTCCCCAACGCGTAAGCGCCCACGACCAGCGAGTAACCAAGAGTCAGGACCGCGAGCCCCAACAAACCGTGCAAAATACGGGCCCGCACAGCTTCTCGATAAGTGTTCATTCCGATGGCGTAGATGCGCAAGAACATGGTGACCTTACCATACAGGGGTTTCCACCAACGGCCAACGAGTGGCACCCCCTGCTTAAGGACTTCGTCTCGATTTCAGTCGCTGAGGAGCCTTAGACACCGACCTTCTCACCGAATTTTCAAGAAAGCCCAAACCTGCTGGCGCGCGAAAAAAGAAACCAAAACTGATCAGCGAGCGTCCAGCTTCCCACTCACTCACCCGAAAGAACCCCCAGAGGTCCTGAATATCAGCGTGGTAGCCTGGATGCATCCAGAAGCGCGCAATCCCCTGAGAGAGATTCCAATTCATCAAAACCGTGTATTCGCCCCGAAAGGGGCCGCTTTGATGCAAAATTCGGATATGGCGCTCCGTGGGACTCCCATAGACCTCCTCCACCAATTTGACCTTGGGTAGCGCAACGCTCAACGTATCCAGCTCCACTAATTGAGAAAGCCAGTCTCGAGGTGTGCCCTCCAAGACCTGGTAAGACAGAGCCCCCACTGCCCTCCCCTCAGTCGAGGACTGTTTGAGCCAGCGACGCACGAGCTGCCCTTTGCGTAGCCTCATCAACTCTCCCTCCGAAAAAGGCTTGATGACTCCCGGGGCAAAGCCACGCTTGGGAGCAGCTCCACCGGCCTCACTCAGACTAGGTGTGCCGCGATTTGGCCGAGACAAAGCGGTGGATGAGCCCATCGTCGTCCCACAACCCGAAATAGGAAAGCTGACAAAGAGCACGAGTAAAGACCATTGCCTTCGCAAAGGGCACTGGAGCTGACTCAGCAGGGAGCACCCAAGCTGAATTAGTAGAGTGAAGAGTCGTCTCACTGAGCACCAGTCGATCGGCAGCATTTTGCCCGCAGGAGGTTACTCCGATGCCAGATCCAAATAAAGCAACAGAGCCTGAGACAATTCTCCGAGCCTAAAGCAGCAAGAAATGACTACAGATCGCAAATGCAGACAGAACATGGCACTCTGCTTTCCGTGACCAAAGATGGATTGACCCGACAAGAAATTGGCTGGCTACTTGCACAAGAGGCAAAAGGCGCTGCCCAAGTACTCCGTAAAGGAATCGAGGTGAAAGTAAGGGAGTCACAAGCACCACCTTCGCCAGAAAGTACTCACCAGGAGATTCCTTCTTTGGCGCCAGAACTCGATAGCCTCAGCGCTCTAGATGATGCGGTCCAGCTTTTAGGCGACTTTCACGAGAGCCCGCCCCTGCCCCACCACCGAGGACGGGTGGATTTGGCTGCGCTCCTGGTCGAATTGTGGCCCGATGCGTCTCTGAGCTTTACCCCAGGAGAAGGAACAGAAGTCTACGGTGATTCACAGGAAATTCGCCGGCTCATTGAGCTCGTAGTGAGCGGGGCCGGTGGTGGACAGGTGGGTGCCGGTATCAGTATCGGTCGGGAACTCGATATGGTTCGCGTGACTGCAGAGCTGGGGCCTGATGCTGCCGCTCCAAGCAATCTAGAAAAGCGTTGGCTCAGCCGCCTGGCAGGTCGGCTTGGTGGCCAGCTCGAAGCGACAGGGGCTCATCGGGTGATCCGCCTACCGGCTGATGGCGCTGCACAGCAGCGCGAACTAGATGCTCTGCGAGAAGAACTTTCTCAAGCCCAAGAACTTGGCGAAGCTTATGCACGTGAGTTAGCTGATATGCTCGCACTGAGCGGCTCTGAGTCGAAGAGTAGTCAGCCCTGGGAGACCCTGACGAGCTTCGCAAAGCAGGTGGCCACCCACCCTGCGCAAAAGCAAGTGCTGAGGATTCTCACGGAAGCCGCACCTGGTCTCACGCAACCGCCGAGCGAAACAGCATCGCGCACGACCACTGAGCTAGAGAATTTGATTCAGCAAGCAGTTCCTGAAGTTCGCCTGGTCGTACTCGGTGCATTCCACCTCGAAAAAAACGCAGAAGTCGCCCTGCAGCTCTGCGCTAGCCTACTCATTGGTCCAGACCCCCTCGAGGGACAAGATTCAAAGCCGATAGCCACCTACCGTTTGCAAGTCGAGCGGGAGGGCGACTCCCTCAAATTCGAATTGAGCCAAGAGTCTAGTGAAGAAGCGCTGACCGAGCGGGAGCCACTTTTGCAGGAGCTCAACGCTCACC
>JAKVCH010000264.1 GCA_022447485.1 Polyangiaceae bacterium
CACTCTTTGCGACCAACTTTGTCGAAAGCGTTCTGAATCAACTCTGGGCGGATGCCGCTCATTATGCCGCAACGCTTTTCCTGCCCTTCTGCTTAGCGCTCCTCCTACTGCTCTTCGCTCGCCAGGTATTACTTCCGACCCGTAGGGTGGGGCGCTGGACTGGCTGGGCTTTACCTCCGATTCTTCTAGGTGCTCTATTTTTACCGACCCAGCATCGTCATCAGCAGGCTTCTACACCTGATACTCTCTACCTCCACGCGATGGGAGGTATGTTGCGGACTCAGCTGGGCTTGAGCAAGGAGAGCCACCAACTCCGACCCCGCTTGCGTGATTCTCTGCCGGTTGCTTCGACCAGCGCCCAACTTCCCGCCGGCGTGGCACGGCGGAATGTGGTTTTCGTGATTCTGGAGAGCGTACGCAAAGATGCAACGTGTAATGAATATGCCCCTTCTTGTCGCAAGACTGAAGCGACGAATCAGCTCTTTCCAGACCGCTATCCTTTGAATCAGCTCCGCGCCCTCGACTCATCGACGGCGATTTCTTTGGCTGTTCTCTGGTCGGGAGTCGGGCCCCACGAAGACCGTGATACCCTTCATGAATGGCCCCTTGTTTTCGACTACGCCAAAGCTGCTGGTTATCAAACGTCCTATTGGACGAGCCAAAATATGATGTTCGGGAATGTCCGGCTGTGGGTGAAAAACTTGGGGGTCGATAGTTTTTTCTCTGCGACGGATGTCGAGCCAGACGCTGATATCGATCTAGGAGCGCATGAGGGCGCTTTTGCTCGACGAGCTTTAAAAGCAATCCCCGAATTGAAGGAGCCCTTCTTTTTAACCATTCAGCTTTCAAATGGGCATTATCCTTATCTCGTTGACCCGTCGGGCCCTCAGCCCTTCCAGCCATCGGAGATGAGTAAAGCTCCAGAGGATAACGATAAGTTCTTCAACTACTATCAAAACGCAGTCTACCAAGAAGATCAGCACTTAGCCCAAGTGCTTTCTGCGATTCAGCAATCTGATTTTGGTGAGCGAACCGTGATTGTCTATACCAGTGACCACGGTGAGGCTTTTCGAGAGCATGGGCAAATGGGCCACACGTTTAGCGTTTTCGATGAAGAAGTACTGGTGCCCGCATGGATTGACGCACCTTCCGGCACGTTGAGCGCTGAGGAAGTCGCAGCCCTGGAAAGTAAGAAGGAAGCATTTACTTTCCATCCGGACCTCACGGTGACCCTCCTCGATCTCTTGGGTGTCTGGGATCAAGCATCTCTCAACCCCTATCGTTCCAAGATTTTGGGTCAGAGTCTTTTAAGGCCTGAGCCTAATCGACGCGCCCTGCCGATGACGAATTGTGCGGGGGTTTGGAGCTGCGCCTTTGAGAACTGGGGCTTTATGCAGGGCTCCATGAAACTTGAGGCTCGGGCTTGGGATTCAGAGTATCAATGTTTCGATGTACTGAAGGACCCCAAAGAAGAACATAATCTGGGAGCTGAGAGCTGTGGAGGGCTCTTTGCCCAGGCTGAAGAGCTTTTTCTAAGGTTGCCAGGTACGAAAGAGGACTAACTGAGCGCCAACATGCGCTCCATGGGCAGTTCCGCTGCTCGGCGATCGCTCTCATTCATTTTTAGTTCGGGCTGGAGGTCACGCAGGGCTAAGTAGACCTTTTCTGGTGTATTCAGTCGCATGTAAGGACATTCATTGCAGCTACAGCTTTCTTCCTCTGGCGGTGCCGGGATGAGCTCTTTTTCAGGCGCTGCTTTTTTCATTTGGTGCAAGATCCCGCTCTCTGTGGCCACGATGAAAGCTGGGGCTGAATCGTTTTGAACGAACTTCAGCAGGGCTGCTGTACTCCCGATGAATTCGGATTCATCCAAGATATGCGGCTCACACTCCGGATGTGCAATAATCTTTGCCTCCGGGTTTTTGCGCTTCAAGGCAAGGAGGCGTTTGAGGCTAAAGGTCTCATGAACCATGCAGCTCCCGGGCCAGAGAATCATCTCGCGCCCAGTTTTTTTCATCAGGTAATTTCCAAGATTGCGATCGGGTCCAAAGAGCAGAGTCTTGTCTTTCGGAACGGAAAGAACCATCTTTTCGGCATTCGAGCTTGTGCAGATCAAATCACTCTCTGCCTTCACTGCCGCGCTGCAATTAATATAACTGATGGCAAAGGCGTTGTCGTATTGTGCTTTCCACGCTCGGAATTTATCGGCAGGGCAGCCGTCAGCGAGCGAGCAGCCCGCAGCCATATCCGGTACGAGAACCGTACGTGTGGGATTCAATATCTTTGCCACTTCAGCCATGAAGTGGACGCCGGCAAAGAGAATGACGTCAGCTGAAGAAGCTTTTGCCTCTCGAGCGAGCTGTAAGGAATCGCCGATAAAGTCTGCCAAGTCTTGAATTTCACTCTCTTGATAATAGTGAGCCAAGATGACGGCGTTGCGCTCTTTCTTGAGCCGAAGAATCTCGGCATCGAGGTCAAGTCCTGCGAGCTCTGCTCGCTGGGCTGCGGTCAATTCTGTGGGAGACGGCGTTGGTAAATGGGGTAAATTCATCGGTGAAAGTTCTAATTCAGCTTGGCTTTTGCCTGGCTTATCGGTGAAGTCAAAAGAATTAGGGAAAATTTCGCCAGATTTTTCGAAGTTCATCAAGAATTAGGGGCGATTTACCTCATTCACCCAGCTCAGCCCTTTTGAGGTGCTCGGAAATGTCCGTTTCAAGAAGAGAGGGCGGGGACTTCTTTCACTCCCTGAGAACTTTTATGAACTCCGAATATTCCTCGACTGAGCAGGCGCAGAGACCGGGTCTCGACCAGGCAGTGGTTCTATCGCGACTGAGTGCTGCGGTTAGTCTTGCAATTTGTGTTTTATTAGGAGCTGCCCATTTTTTGTGGGCGAGTGAGTTGGCCTTTGCCCAGGCAGTGGATAGTGCAGTGGATGCTCTAGCCGGGTTGGTTCTCTACTGGTCCGTCATGGTAAGTGCACAACCCAGGAGTCGTGACTTTCCCCTAGGCAAGTCGCGCGTTGAGCCATTGGGAGCCCTCTTCATTGCGGTGATGGCCGTGCTGCTGGGGGTGGAGGTGGTCACATCCAGTATTCGCGCCCTCACCCTACCTGCCGTGATGGTCTTCGAGCCGGTATTGCTCTTTCTATTTCTAGCCAAGCTAAGTTTTCGAGGTTGGATCTGGTCTCAGGCTCGACGAGGTGATTCACCGGCTTTGCGCGCCTTGACGGTGGATGCTCGCAACGACTTTTACTTCGGCCTGGTGGGCGTCGTTGGTTTAGGAGGCATCTACTTAGGGTATCACTCTCTTGATGCGTGGTTAGCCCTACCCCTTGGCTTGTGGGTGATCTGGTCCGGCGTGGAGCTGGTCAAGGATAATTTTTCTTTGCTTGTGGGTCGCGCTCCTCCTGACGACGTTTGCGAAAATTTTCAAGAGGCCGCTCTTCGAGTTGAAGGTGTCTTAGACGTCAGTCGTTTGGTCGCTCAATACTTAGGTCCCGAAATTGATGTACAGGTGAGTATCACGGTCGACGGCCAGCTAGATTTGCAATCAGCTCATGATATCGGTGAGCTTGTTCAAGGAGAGCTATTGGCTCTTCCCCAAGTAGGCCATGTGAGCGTTCATATCGATCCGGCGGAATCATGAAGGAAGGCCAGGCTCAGTTTGAGAGCTTCTTCGCGTACTTTTTGCTCTGAAAGAAATACGTCGTGCAGAGCGCCGTCGAGGCTTTCTACTTGAACGAGAGGCCCCAGCTTCGGCGCAATGCGGCGCATATCATCGCTGCTGAGGATCGTGTCTGCATGAAAGTCCCGGTTGCGAATCACTTTTCCTGGCGCATGCCAACTTTGGGAACAAAGCAGCAGGACCTTCTGTTCGACTGGGGGGCAATTCCCCCAGTGAGCTGTCGCCTGATTCACCATGGAGAGCCAGCCGAGATAAACAGGAAATCCTGCGATAGGTTTCCAATCAAGATTGTACTCCCATTCTCCTTGGACTGAGTGATGGAGCGTCGAACCATAGATATGGTTGAGCCCAATAGGGGCGGTGAGGCGTGGGAGAATCTGGCCAGCAGGGGAGAGTAATTTTAGAAGCAACTTTTGAAAGCGTGTGGCACGCAGTGCGAGTAAAGGGCTATTCAAGAGCAGTTTTCCGTAAGTGTGGCGTTGAGCGCCAAAGAGGGAGTAGTGAGTAGCAATCAGTCCGCCAGTGGAGTGAGCCATGAGCCCAGCCACGGAATGTCTCTCGGTGATTTCGCCCAAGGCCCAATCAATTTCTGGAAAGTACTCTCGAACGTTTCGAGCAAAGTAGGGCAAGTTTTCCTTCTTTAAGGAGCGGCCGGCTCTTCTTAGATCAAGGGCGTAGAACGCAAAGCCTGAATTCTCGAGGGCCGCCGCGAGCCAGTCCTGGAAGTAGTAGTCGATGAAGCCGTGTATCCAAAGCAGGGCAGGGCGTCTCTCGTAGGCTGCACGCGCCTCACTGCCTTTCGCTCCTCGATATTCGGTTCGGCGAACGAGGGTCGCCTCAAGGGGCCCGTCTTGTTCTTCCGGCAAGCTCAGCTTGAGTTGCTCGTGACCGGATAAGCTGTCGGGGGTGAAGTCCATGGTTCTATTGTTCAAGAATGGGTCGGGGCGTCAATCAAGGGTTCTTTTCGTCGCTCGCTCATCCCGCGAGGGGCGCTTCCTTGTCAGCCATCGTTTCACGGCTAAAACCATCGAAGAAAGAGGTTTTCTCGTCTAAGAGTAAGTAAATGCGTCAATATCTTGAGCTACTGCAGACAATCATCGACGAAGGCAACGATCGCAGCGATCGTACGGGCGTGGGGACGCGCAGTCGTTTCGGCCATCAAATGCGTTTCGATCTGAGTCAGGGTTTTCCCTGCCTGACAACGAAGAAGTTGCACCTGCGCTCCATCATTGTTGAGTTGCTTTGGTTTTTGCGGGGCGACACGAATCTCGCTTATTTGCACGAACATCAGGTCTCGATTTGGGACTCCTGGGCTGATGAGAAGGGAGACCTCGGGCCTGTCTATGGGCATCAGTGGCGTAGCTGGCCGACTCCCGACGGCGGCAAGGTGGATCAAATTTCGGATTTGGTCGCTCAGCTCAAGTCAAATCCCAATTCCCGTCGTTTGATTGTCTGCGCCTGGA
>JAKVCH010000265.1 GCA_022447485.1 Polyangiaceae bacterium
CCTGGACTCGAAGGGGCTTGATTGGCAGCTGCTGCCGGGCGAAGGCGCTTTCTACGGTCCCAAAATCGAGTTTTCCTTGAAAGATTGTATCGGACGAGTTTGGCAATGCGGTACGGTTCAGGTGGACTTTTCGATGCCTGCGCGTCTTGATGCTCAATACGTTTCCGAAGATGGGTCACGGCAGGTGCCCGTGATGATACATCGAGCGATCCTCGGCTCTTTTGAGCGTTTCATTGGAATCCTTATTGAGCATTATGAGGGCGCCTTTCCTCCATGGCTTGCTCCAGTGCAGGCTGTTGTTCTAAATATTAGCGAGCACCAGCAAGACTACGTGGATAAGGTCAATTCATTCTTGCAGGCAGAGGGCTATCGAGTTCAGGCTGATGTTCGCAACGAAAAGATTGGCTTCAAAGTGCGTGAATATACGCTTCAGAGAGTGCCCTATCTTCTTGTCGTCGGTGACCAAGAGATGAAAGATGGCACCGTAGCGGTTCGGACACGCAAGGGGGAGGACCTGGGCTCGATGAGCTTGGAGGAATTCTCCGTAGTGCTCAAAAAAGACATCCAGCGACGTGGTCGAACTGAGCCAGAAATAGACGCAAGCGTTTCGTAAGAGAGCTGCCGACTCGCACGAGCGATTCGTGTGGGTCGGCGTCTTCATTGCTTCCGTTGGAAATCTGACCCTGGCCCGGGAGCATGAATTTCTTTGTTGGGGGCGTGAGCTAGAATTCGCTCGGGTGCGTCGAGGCGCGGCTTCTGACTCAAAAGGTCTCAAAACCAAGCGCTTTTGCTCTCTTTTTTAGTTAAAAGGCGTTCCTTCTGTCGGAGTGGAGCTCTTTGCCCAGTGCGCATTGAACCTCCGGCCGAGAGTCGGTAAAGGGCCTCATGTCTAAAACTCGTACCGAAACCGACAGCTTTGGCCCTCTTGAAGTCCCCGCGGATAAGTATTGGGGAGCCCAGACCCAACGCTCTCTGAAAAATTTTCCTATCGGCTGGGAGAAGCAGCCGGTGGCTATTGTGCGTGCGCTTGGTGCAATTAAGAAAGCCTGCGCCATGGCCAATACCAAGAGTGGCAAACTTGATAAAGAAGTGGGAGAGGCCATTCAGCAGGCGGCTCAAGAGGTGTTTGATGGTCAGCTCGATCAGCACTTTCCACTCGTGGTGTGGCAAACCGGCTCGGGCACCCAATCGAATATGAATTCGAATGAGGTGATTGCGAATCGGGCAATTGAAATCTTAGGCGGCACAATGGGCTCAAAGAGTCCTGTGCATCCGAATGACCATTGCAATATGGGACAGTCGTCGAACGATACGTTTCCAACTGCCATGCATATAGCTACGGCAATGATGGCCCGTGATGTTTTGCTGCCTGGCTTGCGGAAGCTACATGATGCCTTAGCTAAAAAAGCCAAGGAGTTTGAAGGCATCATTAAAATTGGGCGTACTCACACGCAAGACGCGCCTCCCCTCCCGCTGACTCAAGAGTTTTCTGGCTATGTACATCAGTTGGCGAAGGGCATTGAGCGTGTCGAAACAGCTCTCGGCGATATTTATGAGCTAGCTCAGGGAGGAACCGCTGTGGGCACAGGACTGAATACGAGCGAGGGCTGGGGAGAAGAGGTAGCAGCAAATATGGCACAGATAACCGGTCTACCATTCGTCACTGCTCCGAATAAATTTGAGGCATTGGCTGGGCATGATGCCTTGGTGCAAATGTCGGGAAGCTTGAAGACCGTCGCGGGCAGTCTTTTCAAGATTGCCAACGATATTCGCCTTTTGGGTTCAGGGCCGCGCTGCGGTTTGGGGGAGCTGCTACTGCCGGAGAATGAGCCCGGCTCATCGATTATGCCTGGCAAGGTGAACCCGACTCAATGTGAGGCGATGACTCAGGTTTGTTGTCATGTCGTAGGCAATGATGCCGCCGTCGGCATGGCTGGCTCACAAGGCCACTTCGAGCTGAATGTCTACAAGCCAATGATGGCCTACAACGTTCTCCAGTCGATGCAGCTTTTGGGAGATACCTGTTCTGCTTTTACTGATAATCTTGTTGATGGCTTAGAGGCAGACGCAGAGCGTATTGATACTTTGATGAATCAAAGCTTGATGCTGGTCACAGCCCTTGCTCCCAAGATTGGCTACGATAATGCCACTTTGGTAGCGAAGACGGCCCATAAAAATCGCACTACCCTCAAGGAAGAAGCGGTGAATCTAGGGTTCGTCGATGCTGCGACTTTTGATGAGGTTGTCAGGCCCGAAAAAATGGTTGGCCCTCGTCCGAAGGCATGAAGCTTCGTCGTTTGATTGCCCCGGGCTCAGTGAAGACCGTCTCTTCATGGGGTTCCGGGGACTCTTCTTCAGGAGGCTTTTTGCCTCAGCTTGTCGGCTGTGGGGGGATGACCCGTGACAAGAGCTTGTTCAGCTCCTAAAGTCCTGGAGACTGCAGTCAGCTTCAGGGAGAGGCGAGGGAATTGAGAATTGAATTGCTTCAAAAGCATGGTCCATTGCCCTTGCGAGCGACGATCTGTGCGGCACTCATTGGCGTTGGAGTAGGAACTCTTGGAGCGGCTTTCCGGGCTCTGGTCGAGATTCTCGTGGAGACGGTCCATGAAGGGGCCCAGCGACTCAACGATATCCCTCCGGCTACGTTCCTTTTCTGGGGCCTTTTTCTTCTTGCCTGTCTAGGGGGCGGTTTTTTTCTTGCTCTGGTGAGTGGTTTGGTTCGACGCTTTGCCCCCGAGGCGGCGGGAAGTGGGGTTCAGGAAGTTGAAGCTGTCCTGGCAGGTCAGCGTCGACTGCGACCTCTTCGAGTGCTGGTGACCAAGTTTTTTGGAGGGGTCGTTGCTTTGGGAAGCGGTTTGGCTTTGGGAAGAGAAGGGCCCACCATTCAAATGGGGGCTGCCTTGGCTTGGCCTCTGGGGAAGTTCTTCTCAAAAAAAGGAAAAGAAGAGCGTGAGTTTGAACAACTATCGTTCGGGGCGGGCGCAGCTGCGGGCTTGGCGGCTGCTTTTAATGCACCCTTGAGCGGCTTGTTGCTGATGCTGGAGGAAATGCGCGGGCGATTTAATTTCAGCTCCCACAGCCTTCAATTTGTGATGCTGGCAACTTTTATCTCCGACATCAGCGTACGCCTGTGGTTAGGAGATGGTCATATTCTCGCCGTAGATGGCTATCAGGCGCCTGCTCTTCGGCAATTACCCTCCTATTTTTTCCTAGGCACGATTTGTGGTGTCCTCGGTGCGCTATTTAATTGGGTTCTGTTGTTCACAAGAGAGAAACTCAAGCCTCGACGGCGATTACTCTTTTGGGGAGGGCTCTGGGGTGTTTCCCTGCCGATACAGTTCTTACTTGTGCCGGACCTAGTAGGAGATGGCTACCTTCTCGCGAATGAAGCAATTGGCGGACAGTTTGCTTACCCTCTGCTCTCCGTTCTGTTACTAGGTCGTTTTTGTTTCATCCTCGCCGGCTATTCAACGGGAGTGCCTGGAGGTGTCTTCGCGCCGCTCGTGAGTTTGGGAATGCTACTGGGAGCGCTGTGGCATTCTTTGTTCGAATTGGAAAGCAGTGCTCTTGCCTTGGCCGTCGCCGGTATTGGAGGACTCTTTTCTGCAAGTATCGCTGCGCCGATCACTGGTATTGTACTTGCGATTGAATTAACGGGCGAATTGGAGGCTTCGGTTTCCCTCCTCACCTGTGCCTTGGGAGCAATGATGGTGACCCGCCTTCTCGGCACTGTGGGGCTTTATGAGAGTCTTGGTCGAGATCTTCCGTCATTACCCAGTTTAGACGGTTCCTCCTCGCTCAGCTCAGTCGGCTCGTCAGCGGCTCAGGAATGAGCCAGGGCGTTCCTGAGCGTTCCAGGCCTTTGACTCTTCTCGTGGTGAATTGAGGCATGAGAAGCTATTTGCAGCATTGACTTGCATTTTCCTCTTCTTTTTCATTTGCTCAGCCCGTTGGCCGAGACCCCTACGGTCCCTGAGGACAGACGACGACCATGATGACGACAATTTTACGAAAGATCGCTGAATCGACTCTTTTCCAGGTTTCAATTACCTTGGTAATTCTATTTGCCGGCTTTTTGGTAGGAGTAGAAACCTACCCGGCACTCGCGCAGCGCCATGCCTCCCTCTTGCATATGCTCGATCGCTTGGTCTTGGCGATTTTTACCTTGGAGGTTGTTATCAAGATGGGGGCCGAAGGTCGTCGTCCGCTGAATTACTTTAAAGATGGCTGGAATACTTTTGACTTCATCATCGTGGCCGCCTGTTTTCTACCTTTTTCGGGGCAAGCCATCACCGTGCTACGCCTCTTGCGTCTTTTGAGGGTGCTGAAGTTGGTGCGAGCGCTACCTAAGCTACAGATACTCGTGAGCGCATTGCTCAAGAGCATCCCCTCAATGGGTTATGTGACCCTCTTATTAGTGATGCTCTTTTATGTCTATGCGGTGGCAGCTGTCTTCCTTTTTGGAACGAATGATCCTCTACATTTTAGCAATCTTGAAAATGCGATGCTTTCGCTCTTCCGAGTGGTTACGCTCGAAGATTGGACAGACATCATGTACATCAACATGTATGGCTGTGACCAATACGGTTATGGTGCTGAGAGTCTTGCTGCCTGCGTCGCGCCATCAGCGGCTCCTTTACTTTCACCCTTCTTCTTCGTTTCCTTCGTTTTGATCGGGACCATGGTGATCATGAACTTATTTGTAGGTGTCATCATGAGCGGCATGGACGAGGCTCAGGCAGAAGCGGCCCGCGAGCGGGAAGAGGAGTTGAGGCGGAAAGGCGAACTGCCCTCTGTTGGCGATGAATTTATCGAATTGGAGAAACAATTAGAGGAGCTGCAAGCTGCCGTTCAGAATGTGCATCGACGCATTACCGACCAAAGGGCATCTTTGGTGAGTATTCCGCCTCGTGCTTCCTAGGCTCGGCAAATAGGCTCAGCCCAGCCTAGGTACAATGAAATCAGCATTTCGCGCAGGAGCAGGCGCGGAATAAGAAAAGCACCGGCTTTGGGTCGGTGCTTTTCTTATTAGTGATAGGCTAGCCAGAGGGCGCCGACTGAAATGAGAAAAACAAGGGGGAAACTAATGCGCCCGATC
>JAKVCH010000266.1 GCA_022447485.1 Polyangiaceae bacterium
CGAAGACGAAGACGAAGACGAAGACGAAGACGAGGAGGATTAATACGCTCGGGATATTTCTTCTGCGGGGTAGTTTCTTTGCCGAGAGAGAAGGAAGGGATCAGTCCGACGGCTCTTTTGAAAGAAAGAGCCGCTCGAGGGCTTTGCAAGAGCGCTTGGTGGGGAACCTTTTTCCCTGCTCCCAGGCGACGACGTCACTGACGGGATGACCTATTTTTTTCGCAAGTGAACTGATGCTGAGCCCCAGTCGCTCTCGATTGGCTCTTATCTCTTCGGCGAGCATGGATAAAGCGTAGGCGTCCACACGAATACTGCAACTTGACCCCGGGCAGGCCGAGAGGGGCGAGATGGCGTTACAATATTTCTGGTCATGGGTTTGGAGAGCCGCTTTCTTTCCTCTTTTCTTCCCGGCATGTTCTTTTTCAACATTGAATGAACCGCTTTCGATTGTGGTGACTGAAAATAGCGGCGCAAGTTTAGATGCTCTGCCTTTCTTTACACTGCTAGAGGTGCAGGGGGTCCCAGCTGAAACAGAAGTACAAGACCTTTGGTTCGTGCAGGGTGGCGTTTCGTCCCAGAGCGCTCAAGCTTTGCGCTCCCTGGAGCCGACCCAAGCTACCCAAAAAGCTCGTATCGAGACGATCATTTGGCGAGAGAGTGGCAGGATTTGGGTTCAAAATACTCAGGCTCTTGAGCCTTCGACGAGCTATTCGCTCGTTGGCGTCGGGTTGGGGGTGTTGGCAGAGTTTCAGACTCTTTCGGACGAGAATTCGGTAGCTCTGGACCAATGGGAGGTTCTCGGAGCTCGCCAGATCTATGAGGGGGGCCATGTTCTTCTATGCCCTCGGCAGAAGCCCAGAGAAAGACGAGGGCTGAAAGAAGCCACGTTGCATCAGCTTTTTGACGACCTACCCGTTTTTGAAGTGCAGTTTTCGTCAGTTGGGGATAGAGCTGGCGCTCGTAAGAATAAAATGGAGGACCAAATGGCTTTTTGTTATGCCTTGCCGCTACCTCCAAGCCTTAGTAAGGACCTTGTGATTGTCGGTGCTGAGACAGGCTACTCTTCTCTTGCCGTTCGTCGAGTTTCCAAGAAATGTGAGCCGCAGAAGAGTGATTTGCAGACCTGCCACATCGGCGATGATGGTTGCTTTGAAATAGTTGGCGATACTATTTACTGGACGAGCTCGTCAGAAGTTCTCTCTGTCTCCCTCGAGCAGGGAGAGCGAACGCCGCTCCAGTTCTTTGTTCAAGCCGGAAGGGGAAAAGAATTGCGTTTTGGGCCGCTATTTCCGGGAGAGATGCTCTTAAAAGTTTCGTTCTTCGATGCATTTGGGTGTCGTCATTCTCTTGAAAGGGAGTTCTCTGTTGCCGATACGGTTCCGTCGCTCCGCATTGATGAAGTCTATTCCAATCCTTACGGTGCTGAACCAGCCGCCGAATGGATTGAGCTCGTGAATGCGGGTGCTGAAGCTCTCAATACCCAGGGTTATGTTTTGCAAGACTCACGAGGTCATGTCGTCTTGCCTTCGTTATCTCTTGGCCCCTCAGCGCGGACGATTGTGCATCGCTCTGACTTTATCCTACAAGAGCCAGACCCCGTGCCGCTTGCAGAAGTCGCTAGCCTCAGTGTCGACGTTCTGGCTACGAATGGGATCACGAATGGGGGTGAGGCACTCCGCCTATATTCTCCTCAAGGGAAGCTCTTGTCGTCTGTGCCACCTCACGCTGTGCGCGAAGGCCAGAGTATTGCTCTCGAGTCTTTATGGGGAGCAGAGGTTTATAGAGTCCTTGAGCATCTCGAGGTCAGTCCTGGATGGGGAAAGAAGGATTTCTGCTTTCGGGCGGGCTCCCTTCTTGCAAGGAGAGCGACACCTTTTGCTAGGATGAATTATCGCTGAGGCCTCACCTAGTTTCCCGAGACGGTCATTTTACTGATGCGAAAACTGGGCGCCGCGACTGAAGTTTTTAATTCAAGATCGTTTGCGATTGCGTCGATGTTTTTCATCATGTCATCGAGATTAGCGGAGATGGTGACTTCGTTGACAGGCTGGACGATCTTCCCTCCCCGAATAAGGAAGCCCGCGGCTCCACGCGAAAAGTCCCCCGTGATTCCGTTAAATCCAAAGCCCATCATCTCTGTGACGAGTAAAGCTTCTTCGGTGCTCTCGATTAGTTCTTCTACCGATAATTTACCGGCTTGCATGATGAGATTGCTCGTCGATGGACCTACTGAGCCTCCACCACGCGATGCGCTCGCTGTGCTTGGTAGGTTCAATTTTCTACCGGAGTAACAGTCCAGAATATAAGATTGAAGCTTTCCTGACTTGACGATCTGATTTGCTCGACTGGTGAGTCCTTCACCATCGTAGGGGCGGGACCCCGGCCCCCGTTGAACCAATGGGTCATCGATGATTTCAACCAAAGGGTTTGCGACTTCTGAGTTGAGTCGGCCGAGCAGGTAGCTGGACTTTCGCCAGAGTGCTCCGCCCATCAAACAGCCCGCAAAGGTGGATAAGATCGAGCGACTCGAATCATTATCAAAGATGACGGGCATCTCTTTTGTATCAATTTTGCTCGCTCCGAGCTTCTGTAGTGTTCTCCTTGTGGCCTCTCGGCCTACGGAGAGTTCAGGTTCTAAGTCCTCGAGGTGCCGTTTCGCTGTCCAATAGTAGCCTCGACGCTTGGTCCCGTCGCTTTCCTCAGCGAGAGGGACAACATTGAGCGACGCGTAGGAGCCTCGCTGGGTTCCTTCGAAACCTCCGGACAGCACCATGACCCGGGTCGAGCTCGTTCGAGAAAAGGTTGCACCTTCGCTGAGCGTAATTCTCTTGTCTGCGTCTAATGCGGCTTTCTCTGCTCGTCTTGCGCGCTCGAGAGCTTCGTCGGCATCGATGGCGGAAACCGCTTGATCAAAAAGATCAAGATCTTGAAAAGGGCCTCGAGCGAGGTCCTCGACAGGCGCAGGGCCGAGGAGGTCGTCTTTTTCTGCAAGGTCTGCCAACTCGACAGCATCGTCGACCAAAAGGCTCAAGCCGCTCTCGCTTAAATCAGAGGTGGATGTCATAGCGAGTCGTCCGTCTTTAATGACTCTCAAGGATGCTCCCCGGCCACCGGCTTCTTCGACAAGCTCCGTTTTTCCCAAGCGCACTTTTGCACTGAGATCCCAACTTGAGCCGATGCTTACTTCGGCAACTTCTACGTGGTCTCGGGCCTTGCGTACCACTTTTTGGGCGATTTCGAGTAATTCCTCGCGTTCATCTGGCATACACTGCTTGTAGCATGTGAGGGCGAGTCCGAGTACCATCTCGCCATGGACGGTAAATTGACAGCTCTCCTCACCGATCTTGCCGAGGGGCGACTCTCTATCGCTGAAGCCGCTGCGCAGATCGCTCCTCGTGAAGAGAGCGAAAGTGGTTTCGATAATCTGGGTTTTGCGCGGGTAGATGTGGATCGCTTCGAGCGCCAGGGCGTCCCTGAAGTTGTTTATGGCGAGGGAAAGTCCAGTGATGAGATCAGCAGCATTGTCGGCGCCTTATTGCAGGCTGAACAATCGGTTTTCGTGACCCGCGTGAGCGACGAGAAGGTAAGGGATATCCATCCGATTTATCCTCAGCTCAAGCATAACTCTCGGGCGAGGTGTTTATCCTGGAGAAATCCATCTTGGGCCAAGCTAGGCGGTCGCGTTGCTTTGGTAGCTGCTGGTACCAGTGACTTGGCGGTGGCGGAAGAAGCACGTGAGACTCTTTTATTTCGAGGCGTCGACTGTGAGACGTTCTTTGATGTGGGTGTCGCTGGTTTGCATCGTTTGTTGGCCGTTTTGGATGAAATCAAAAAGAATGACGTTGTGATTTGCGTCGCCGGCATGGAGGGTGCTCTTTCCTCCGTTTTAGGTGGTTTGGTCGCGCAGCCGTTGATTAGCGTTCCCACCTCAGTCGGTTACGGTGCCGCTTTGGGAGGCTGGGCTGCTTTGACAGGGATGTTAACAGCTTGCTCGTCTGGAGTGAGTGTCGTGAATATCGATAATGGCTTTGGTGCTGCTATGGCTGCCTTAAGAATATTGCAGCTCAGGGAGAGGGGGGCGTAAAGTTGTCTGAAGAATCTCATTCTGGCGGTCACTCCCATAGTCACGGCGGTCACTCCCATGGTCACGGTGTAGAAAATGCGCAAGGGTTTACGGCGCAGGGACCAGCTGCGCAGCTCTCTCCGCTTGAGGAAGCGTCCATTCAGTCAGTCTCTGGCCAGCAAAGGGTGCTCTATCTCGACTGCCAGAGCGGTATAGCAGGAGATATGTTCGTTGGCGCCTTGATCGATCTCGGGGTACCTGTTGCGGTTCTCGAAGAGGCGATTCATGGTTTAGGGCTGGATGGTATCCGTTATGAGATCCTTCGTGGATATTCGGGTGCCATCTCGACTCTGAAGTTTAATGTATTCGAAGAAACCAAGCAGCCAGCGCGATCTTTTGCCCAGATTCGGACTCTCTTGCAAAAAAGTGCCCTGTCAAAAGCGGTGGTAGAGCGTGCATTGCGAATATTTGAGCGTTTGGGCAGGGCCGAGGCTAAAGTTCACGATACAACCCTTGAAGAAGTGGAATTTCATGAGGTTGGTGCGGTTGACTCGATTGTCGACATCGTGGGGGCAGCTGCTCTTTTGGATTGGCTGGATGCGTGTGTTGTCGTGTCACCCCTCCCGATCAGCAGGGGGTACGTCGAGTGCCAGCATGGTCGTATTCCCCTGCCTGCGCCTGCTACTCTACTTTGTCTTGAGGGGTTAGCGATCGTTGATTCTGGGCTTGAGTGCGAACTTGTGACGCCAACTGGTGCCGCGATTGTTGGTGCAGAAGCGCAAGTGAGTGGCGGTTTTCCAGCGATGCAGGTTCAAGCCTTAGGCTGGGGAGCAGGGCAACGAGGGTTGGGCGATCGGCCCAATGCCTTACGCGTGGTTCTCGGGGTGAAGCCAACCTCTCAAGAAGAGCAGACGAGTAGCGCCACTGGTCGAGAGACTCTTCCATTGATATTGGGTGAGACGAATCTCGATGATGAAAGCCCCGAATGCATTGCATTCACCATCGAGGCGTTGCTGAATGCTGGGGCTCTC
>JAKVCH010000267.1 GCA_022447485.1 Polyangiaceae bacterium
GAATATGCATAGCCATCGCCACTTTCATTCGCGCCGAACTGAAAGACAAGAAGGTTTGGGTTTCTCCACTTTAGCTCTTCTGCAAAGTGTTCATCCTCTTGTTTATCGAGAAAACGTATACGGGCGCCTTGGACGCCCAACGCGTCGTAGACTACTCCAGGCTCGTCTCGCTCAAGCACGATGCCAAAGAAGCGAGATTCGCCTTTTTTGACCACAAGCTCTAGCTTGTGCTCACCATCAATCATCGAGAATTTTTTTCGCACGACTTGCTTTTGGTCGGCGCGGGTATCGATTCGCTCTTGCTTCTTCCCGTCGATCAAGACCTCGAACTGACCACCATGAGGGCGAGCCAGATAGGAAAGAGTAAAGTGCGAGACATTTCGACCAAATTTTCCTTTCTCCGCGGTGCCATAGGTAGCTCGTACTCCGGAATAAGCGCGAAATGTGACGCCGCCCAATCCGTAGAAACCGTCTTTGGTTGTCGGTCCGACAATGCGGCTGACGCGAAAACCGGCCGTCGCAAAGCGAAAGACGTCATTGTGAAAGTAAGCAGGCCAGGCATTAGCGACCAACATGTAGCCATGTCCAGCATCACCAAATTGCTTTTGAAAGTTGCGGCGCAAGGTTCCGGAGACGTAATCGCTTACGACGATTGAATCGCCAAAGTGAGCGATTCTTGTGATGGCTCCCTTTTCTTTCCTTTGAGTGGAGGCGAGGGCTTGAAAAAAATTGTCCAGGCTTTTACCCGTCGGATCAAGCAACGGGACGGGAGGGGCTTCATCCTCAATCTTTTCCAGAGCTTCATGGCCCCCAATTGGCCCTCGCGCTCTTTGTACGCTGGCCCCTTCTTCAGGAGTAGCCATTGCTTGTCTGCTCACGGATGATTGTTTTAGCTCGGTCTCTCCTTCGCTTAGGTCAGGCGCTGCATCCGGAGCAGGTTCCGAAGGACTTTCTCCACTAGCGGGCGCTGGAGGACTGAAAATTCGAAAGTATTCTGCGCCGGGAATGATTTCGGCCGCTGCCCCGAGGGCAACAACAAGGCCCACCGCAAAGATTGGCCGGCTCATGGTGACTGGCTTTTCAAATCTTTCAAACTTCCCTCAGCAAGGGAATGAAATTCTTCTGGAACAAGAGGGGCATCGACTACTTCCTGAAGCAGGGCGGCTTTCTTCGTCCGGTCCTTCTCAAGAGTAGCTGCTCGAATCATCGATTTGGCCCACTCCATCTCTACTTTCTTGATGCTAATTCTCCAGTTCTTTTGATCCTCTTTTTTGAGATTCAAAAGAAGCATGTGGGCTGTGTGGGGGTCTCCATCGGCAGCGAGGGAAGTCGCCTTGGTCACGATGCTTCGTGCGTCTTGTGTTTGATTCTGATAGCTCAAAGTGAGCATCAAGACGACCAGCACGCTGAAGCCACCAAAGGCAGCGGCTAGAAGTTTAGCTTTTATACTGAGCTGATCACTATGAA
This sequence comes from Polyangiaceae bacterium, assembly GCA_022447485.1. Classification (GTDB taxonomy): domain Bacteria; phylum Myxococcota_A; class Polyangia; order Polyangiales; family Polyangiaceae; genus NIC37A-2. Next base: position 1,468 of record JAKVCH010000267.1, read on the forward strand.
GTGGCGGCGGGGGGGAGCTTCCTGCAAGGGCCGCGATACGTTGTCCCTCCTCGGCGTTTGTGTGAAAGACTTGACCGCGTGGGATGAATTTCAGGGCTACGTCCCCGAGTTCGATAACATCTCGACCATCAATGAAAGAATTCTTTAAAGCTCGGCCATTAATTCTGACGCCGTTTGCACTGCCCTTGTCGACAAGTTCGTAGCGATCTTCTTGTACGCGAGTGATTTCTGCGTGAACACGGCTGACTGACGAATGAGGAAGGCAGATTTCACATTCCTCTCCTCGACCGAGGAGGATTCGATCGAGCTCAAGAGGAAATTGTTGTCCAGGTTCGGGCCCGACGAGGACTACCAGACGGTCGTAGGCCGCCTTCGACTCAACTCGCAGAGTGCGCCCTTGGGCTGCTTGAAATTTTTGTTCCGTTGTGGCGATAGCGTCGTCACAGACTGTGATGCGATAATCACCTAATTGGAGGAGGTCACCATGCGCGAGGTGTTGAGTCGCAGCGACTCGGAGGCCGTTATGAAAGACGCCATTGTAGCTCCCTAAGTCAGCAATCGCGTAGCCATCGTCTCCCCTCATGATCAGGGCATGCTGACGAGAGATATTCCGCTCTATGAGGCGAATCGCAACTGTTTCGTCTCGTCCAATTTTATACTCTTCACGACTTAACTGCAGATGAGTGCAATCGCCGGAATCGTCTTCAATCTTCAAGCTCCACATTCGGTCTCCTCATACCCCGAGAGCCGGTTTGTCTAAAGCGCTGATCGGCCTTTCTTTTCATTCAGGGTCTTCCAGGCCCAGTCATGGACGTGTCGGCGCGCCTTTTTGATTGGAGCGGGGTTCCAGCCGTAAAAGACGCGATTCGTTAGTAAAACCGATGTTTGAGCTTTCTCGGGATCACACCAGAAGCTGGTCCCCGTAAAGCCGAGATGACCAAATGTCGCCGTGGATGGGGATTCGCCAGCCGAGGAGCCTTGGGGGGATTTTGAATCGAAACCAGCGAAAAACCTGGCGCTTCTCTTTTTTTGAAGGAGTTCGGCCATGCTTTCTCTGAGTGGTCCTTTGTCGAGCGCTCCTTGAAGAAGGAGTTGGGCCCAACGTCTCACACCCTTCAATGTACCAAAAAGCCCGGCGTGCCCGCTCGAACCGAATCCGGATAACACCCAAGCATTGTCGTCGTGGACCCGTCCTCGAAGGAGCCCTCCACGTTGCCAGCGATACTCACTCGGCACGAAAGAAAAAGAAGAGTTTTCCTCCCTATTTGGCCGACTTTTGCCGGAACGAGTTCCCCATTGACGTGCAGAGCCTATTTCGAGAGCTAGGGGAGCGAAAAGAAACTCTTGCATCAAATCATCGAGCTCCCAACCAGAGCTATGGCTCAATGCCCAGCCGAGAAGCTGATACCCCAAATCACTATAAAGCTCTGTATCTTTCTGCAGAGGTTGGGAGGCAACCATTTCTTGTAGGTGGGCGAGGGTAGGGAAAAGAAAGCGATTTCTTGATTGGCTGAGCTCAAGATGCGCGGGCAAGCCGCTTCTGTGGGCGAGAATTGTGCGCAGACTGATCGCACCGATTGGCCTTTGACGGGCGACTGGCAGCAAGCTGCCTAGTTTAACATCGAGAGATAGGCCCTGACTCCTCAAGTAGCGATGAGTGGTGAGTGCGGTGATCGTCTTTGTGATTGATGCGAGATCAAAGAGATCGCCGGTTTTTGTGGGCCCTGCCCATGCTGAAAAGCTCTCTTCGCCGTCACCGTGCAGCCGAGTGGCCGCTGCCGCACAGTGGGTCGCTGTGGAGGTTTCGAGCAGTGTTTTTTCGAGCTCAGTTTCGAATCTCCCCTCTATTTGGGCTTGTTCGGTTCTATTTTTAGAATAATTCACGTCTATTTTGACCTGACTGCATAAGGACCGCTAATCTCGACCTTGAGACCGATTTTGAGAAGGCTTGTCTTTCTGAAAATAGAGGATGCCCCTTTGGGTGGACGGTTGGAAGTTTTCATGGCGGAATTCAATTGGGAAGCACGTAATAAGACTGGCGAGTTACAGAAAGGCTCGATGATAGCGGCGGATGTTGCCGCCGTCGAAGCCAAGCTGAAGCAACAGCAGCTGGAGCCTGTTAAGGTCAAAAAGAATTTTGCAAGTCTTCAAATAGGTTCGGGAGTCAAGACCAAATAAATGGTGACGTTCACCCGGCTATTTTCGACCATGGTGAATGCTGGCCTCCCCATCGTTCAATCCTTGGATATCTTGGCAAATCAACAAACGAATGCTTATTTTAAGCGCGTCTTGCACGAAATTCGCGCAAGCGTCGAGATGGGTTCAACCTTCAGTGATGCCCTTTCCAAGTATCCATCTATATTTGATGAACTATTTGTGAACCTGGTACGTGCCGGCGAGGTGGGAGGTATTCTCGATAGTATTATGATGCGTCTGTCGACGTATATCGAGAAGCGAGCGAAGTTGGTCGGTCAGGTGAAGGGTGCTCTGACTTATCCAGTGATTGTCTTTGTGATCGCGATTGGCGTCATCATTATTATGATGACCTTCGTGATTCCCTCCTTCGAGACGATGTTCGCAAACTTTGGGGGCGGTCCAGAGGCCTTACCTTGGATAACTCGGGCGATGCTTTCCCTGTCGAAGGGCTTTATTTCGTGGAGTTGGCTGATCGCTCTCGTATCGATAGGAATAGTTGTCGCATCTGCGAATTTTTATCGTAACCCTCAGGGGCGGCGCATGGTGCATCAAGGCCTGCTCTCTTTGCCGGTGATGGGCCCCACGATGCAGAAGGTTGCTGTTGCCCGGTTCACCCGCACCCTGGGAACCTTACTGCAATCAGGTGTTCCGATTCTCGATGCACTCGACATCTGCGCCAAGACAGCAGGTAATGTCATCATCACTGAGGGTGTCATGAATGTGCGTCAAGCCGTCAGCGAAGGCCAAAATATGGCCGAACCTCTCGCGAAGTCATCGGTCTTTCCGGATATGGTTTGTCAAATGATCTCCGTTGGCGAACAAACGGGCGCTTTGGATCAGATGTTGAACAAGATCGCCGACTTTTACGAAGAAGAAACTGATGTCGCCGTAGCCGCGCTCACCTCTTCCTTGGAGCCAATTATGATGGTTGGCATCGGTGGTATTGTGGGTGTGGTTCTTGTGTCGATGTACCTCCCAATCTTCTCGATGGCCGGTAATATGGGAGGTTGATCCCGTGGGCAGCAGTGAACGCGCCTCGCAGTTTGAGAAGGTCTGGGGACCCTTACACGCGAGGGTTCTGCGCTTGGCTTGGGGTCGTGGTGTTTTATTCAGTGCCGCTTCGGCGCTGATTATCTTGCTCTCCTCTGTCGGAGGACAAGCCTTCGCTTGGAATGAATCCAGTTGGTTGGCGCTGATTGTTCTAGGCGCGGCGATAGCTTCTTCAGTCTGTTTTACGTGGCTGACCCGCCGACGCGAGCTTGGCGATGGCTGGCTTTTGAGCCAGCTAATTGTTGACCAATTTCTAATCACAGTATTGGTTTATCTCAGCGGAGCAGCTTCCTCCGGCGCAACGGCCCTCTACGGTTTGATTGGATTAGCGGCAGGTTACCTTCTGGGCGCCAGGGCTGTG
>JAKVCH010000268.1 GCA_022447485.1 Polyangiaceae bacterium
CGAAGGGGAGCCCTTTGGAGTGTCGATAATTGTAAGCCGCAATCGTCGTCACCTGGGCAATCAGCCGAGTGATGTGTTTTTTGCGCGTGGCTGCGTCGTGAACAATTTTGGACTCGGTGTTGTAGGTTCCCAAAGCACCGAACATTGAGATCAGTCGACCCATCGGGTGGGCGTCCCGAGGAAATGCTGAGATCAGATTTTCGAAACCTTCGGGAAGCGCGGCGTCGGCCGCTACTTCTGACTCGAACTGAGCCAACTCATCCTTCGAGGGGAGTTCACCGTCCAGCACTAGCTTGGCACATTCTAGCCAACTCGTTTTTTCCGCTAGTTGATCGACAGGATAACCACGGTAGCGCAAAATACCCTTTCCGCCGTCAATGAAGGTGACTGCCGAACGGCACGATGCCGTATTGGTGAATGCCGGGTCATAGCCGAGCATACCGAAATCGTCTTCTCCGACTTTGATCTGACGTAGATCCATCGACCGAATCGTGTCGTCGGTGATTTCTGATTCGTAGGTTTTACCGGTTCGGTTATCGGTGATCGAAAGGGTGTTCTTCGACATAGCGTTCTTCTGATCTTTCACTGAATCCACCCCGTCTTGGGCAGCGCTAAATTCTGTCGGGCGTCTTAGGATAAGAGGCCGCGCTGTAACGGGAGATAAGGGCTGTGGGACTTTCTCTTTTTGATTCAGATCTTGCAAGCCCTGGACAGTGGTTTCGTTCGAAAAATAACCATTATCCATCCAGAGTTGCGAAGACCGACCGTGGTAGTGCTCCCAAGATTTGTTCTTCTCTAGTATTTCTGAATGATTTTCCGGAGATGAAGGCATTCTTCCCGGCTTTCTTGTCCGTTGAGTCGTATGGATGGCACGCAACAAGAATGACCCGTGCCTTCATCCGAAGCCTTTCTCTGAGGGTTTTTGCTATCGGTTCCATCCTATCGACTTATTCCGGCTGTGATTGGGAGAAGGTAGAAGGTGAACTGTCCCGGGCTACCCCGGTTTTGGAGGATTTGGAGAAGCGAGAAGTACCTCTTCTCCATGCGACGATGGCGTCGACCGCCTTTTCCATCGCTGAAGCCAAGTGGCGCCATCTGCCTGTGCCTAGTGCCGATGGTCCCCAGCTTTGGCCGGTGACGATGGCGGCCGTTATTCGTAGTGAACCTGGTCCAGAGGCCGAAAAAATTGGCTATTTACGGGTAGGTGAGCGGGTGGGCCGCTCGCTTGAGCCCGTTGAATACCAAGGTTGTCCAGGTGGTTGGTATGCTATTCGTCCTTTGGGCTTTATTTGCAAAGATAAGCGCATCACGCTCCGAGAAGAGCATCCAATCGTTGAAGCCTTTCAGTATCCGCCGGATCGGGCGCGTCCGATGCCATATCATTACGCGTTTTTGAGGTCGATCGCGCCTAATTATCTGCGTGTCCCGTCGAAAAATGAGCAGTTCAAAACGGAAATGCGCTTGGAGCGACACCTGCGTAACTACAAGAAGCTCCATAAAAAGTGGGACTTTTTTAAAGAAGGAGCAAATCGAGTCCCTTTGGATCAATACGGAGCAGCCAGTGCTGGTCCGACGCCAACGGAGGAGCTACCGCCCTACGAGAAGCGCTTCGGCGGTGAGCCGGGACGGGGTATACCGAGCTGGCTCGTTGGGGAGCGGCGAATACCGAACTTTTCAACCGTCAGGGAATTCAAGATAGGCGACTTATTCGTCGGACGCGTAAAGCGGCACGCTGGTGTTGCCCTTGTCGATGCGTTTCAGTCGGGAGAGGAAGCTCAAGAGCGAATTTTTGCCCTCGCTACGGATGGGCGACTGATTCCCGCGGATAAACTCAAGATAGATGAGGCGAGTCCTTTCCACGGAATTCGATTGAAAGGTACCCAACTTTCTTTGCCGCTCGGGTTTGCTTATAGGAACAAGACGGGGATTTACGAGTTGAAGGGAGATAGGCTCCTACGCACCGCTTATGCTGAACGGCGTTCGGTCATCGATCTGGAAAACGAAGAGCGGGTTTTTAACGGCAATCGCTACATTCGATCGAAAGACAATCATTGGTACAGGGTGAGCGATCTTCGTCTTGCTAGTCGTAAAAAATCATTTCCCTGGTTTGCTCAACGTAGCACGAAGTGGATTGACCTCTCCATCATGGAGCAAGTCTTAGTGCTCTACGAAGGCGAGGTTCCGGTCTATATTACTTTGGTGTCAACGGGACGCGATTGGATGGGGGATCCGGCAAAGACCCTGAGTACGCCGACCGGCACTTTTCGAATTACCCGCAAACACGTTACCACCACCATGGATTCCAGCGTTGCGGATAGCGAGTTCGAGCTCCGGGACGTACCATGGGTCATGTACTTTAAAGGCGGCTACGCTCTACACGCTGCTTATTGGCACAATGATTTTGGACGTCCGCGTAGCCATGGCTGCGTGAATCTCTCGCCGATTGATGCGCGTTACGTTTTCGCGTGGGCAACCCCCCAAGTGCCCAATCATTGGCACGGTGCTTACTCAGGCAAAGCGATGGGTCAAGGCACCTTGGTTCACATTCATCGTTAAGGGAATTCTCAGCTCAGCAGCGACTCGAATAGTGTCGGCTGAATGAGGTACAAATAGGCAGCCACCCCAATGGCCAAGAGCAAGATGAAAGCCCACAAGAACAAGCCGCGACCCCCGCTAGCTCCTTCCTCGCTAGGAACGGCAGGGCTAGCTTCCTTTAGGTCGGCTGTGGATGGTCGGGCTTCGCTGACGTTTGGGCGCTCAGACAATTCAGTCGGTTTTGGCGCCCTAGATGCCCGGGACAGCGGCGTCTCCGCAATCGTCGCTACTGTTGCGCGGAAAGCCGGCTCTTTGGGCGCCGGCGGAGAGTTCAAGTGATTCTCCGTTTCCGGAGATGTGCCCCTCTGAGGACTTATCTCCGGAAGGGTGGGGGCGAGACGAGTCGGCTGGCCTTCAACAGTTGATACGTTGGGTGCGTTCTCTTCTTGCTGGGCCTCTTGCTGGGCCTCTTGCTGGGCCTCTTGAGCTGCCTCTTGCTGGGCGTCTTGAGCAGCCTCTTGGTCATCGGTCCAACCGAAAACGTCGTCCATACTATCAATCGCGGCCGCCACATCGTCTTCATCGAAAAGCTGTTGTCCGTCACGTTCGGTGATATTCCGCGTTGGTGATGTTTGAGCGCTGTCTTGAGAGACAGGAACGACTTTCTCCTCACGTCGAGGGGGCTTGTCGGAGAGAGACCCCATGATACCTGGCTCTGTAGTTACAGCTGACGTGGAAGCTGTGTCCGTCGAAGAGAGCGCGCGTCCATCGATCACGATACTCGCTCCGCATTTTTTGCACTTCATTCGCGCCCTTTTGCCGGCTACCTTGGAGTCGGGGAGCTTGTATTTGGCAGCACATGAGTTGCAATGAATGAGCATGATTGATCGGTTCGAAAATCAGTCTTAAAGAGTCAACGCACGCGCTCGACTCTTTTGGTCTGGTCAAGGGTAGAGAGACGCTACTCAGCGCACCTGCTGGGTTGGCTGTATCTACCTTACCCGGATCCAAATGTGGAGTATGGAGTAACCGGGATCAGCCCCCGCTGTGACCTGAGTATGCACAATGTCTTGTAGGCTCGCTCCACCTAGTCTGTGCTGTAATCGTTCTTGGATAAATGCTTCCCGGAGATTTTCCGTGCTCAAAACCGTTTGGTCGGCTCCGACACTGAATTGAAAGAGCTGTTCGACGGGCAGCTGAGCAAAGGTTTTTTGTGGGCCAGTCGTTTCGATGGGCGTCTCTGTATGGCTCTGCTCTAGGGACATAGGCAGCTCAGACGCATCTCGAGCTTCATCACGAGCATCGGTCGCGGCGTTTCCGATATTGTCCAATTCCTGCACCGCATTCGATGAACGAGCCGCTTCGGTGAGGTACTCGTCGCTAAATGACACGACTGGATCGTCATTCTTTTCAATCGATACGTCGCCGAGAGGCGGGCGTGATCGAGAGGAGGAGGGGGGCTCGCTTTGACTCAAACTTAGATTCCTTTGGGGTACTATAGGCCAGTAAAGGAGAAAACAAAAGACAAAGGGACCCGACGAGCGAGTCCCTCATTTTAGGTCATGGGTAGACGCTTTGGTGATTGGACCACCTCGATTCAGCCGGTAAAAGCATTTTGCCTCAGAGTTGCCTCATTTAGCGTTGAGCGTTGAAGCGCGCATTGGCCTGGTTGCCCCGGGGAAGTGATGAGCTTCCCATCAAGTGAAGATCAATGGAGCGCGCCGCTTTTCGACCGTCAGCGATTCCCCAGACCACAAGGGACTGACCTCGTTGGCAATCTCCCGCCGCGAAGATATTGGCCTCACTGGTCGCAAACGTGACGGGATCCACCTTGATGTTTCCCCGTGGATCGAGTTCTACGCCAAGCTGCTCGAGCAGGCCGGCTTTCTCGGGGTGAACAAAGCCCATCGCGAGAAGCACGAGGTCTGCCTTAAGTTCAAACTCACTGCCGTCAACAGGCTCAAAACGACCCTCAGTTAGCTCTACCTTCGTACCGATTAGGCGCGTTACCTGGCCATTTTCTCCCAGGAACTTTTTGGTCATGACGCTGAACTGACGTTCTACGCCTTCTTCATGAGAACTCGATGTTCGAAGCATCAACGGCCATTCTGGCCAAGGCGTCGACTCCGAACGCTGCTCGGGAGGCAGAGGCATGATTTCGAAGTTGCTTACGCTTGCTGCGCCTTGACGATTTGAGGTACCGATACAGTCAGAACCGGTGTCGCCACCACCAATGACAATGACATGCTTTCCAGTCGCTAAAATATCGTCTCCGGTGACATCTTCTCCTGCAACACGCTGGTTGGATTGAGTGAGGAAGTCCATCGCATAGTGAATTCCCTCGAGTTCGCGACCCTCAAGCGGAAGATCGCGAGGCTGTCGAGAGCCGATAGCTAGGCAAATCGCGTCGTAATCACGCTGTAGCGATGCACCAGTGACCTCGGTACCAACATCGACACCCGTTTTAAACACGACGCCTTCCGCTTCCATTTGGGCGGCTCTTCGTGCAACAATCGACTTCTCCATTTTAAAATCAGGG
>JAKVCH010000269.1 GCA_022447485.1 Polyangiaceae bacterium
TTTTGGCGAGCCTCGGAGTGATTGCGGTCTACTTGGCTGAGATTTACGAAGAGCTCAAAAATCGCCCCATCTACCTTTATCGGAGCCCTGATGTCGAAAGAGATCAGAATGCCTCTTTCGCTGCCACAGCAAGTCAAAGCGAAGCAGCGTCGACTGTCCTCGCTTCCCCTCCGAGCGCTCCAGATATCTCAGTGATGCCCGGTGATGCGAGTCAGGATACGAGCACTTCTTCGAACTCCTAAATCGCTACGTGACTATGCCAACGCTCGACGCAGACGCGCTCTTTAATTTCGAGCCACTATTCGTCGCCTGTCTCTTACTTGTTCTTGCTCTATTCGTCCAAACCATCCGCTTGTGGTGGAAAAGAGGCGAAGGTGCTCGCCGCATGAATCGCAATCGCAAACACGGCCAAATCGGTGAGCGTCATGCTGAAAAGCTCTTGGGTCATCACGGTTTTCAGATTCTCAAAAGACAAGTTCAGACCTCCTACGAATATGAAATTGATGGCAGACCTCAACTTGCCAGGCTTGCGGCAGACTTTCTCGTCTTCGATGGGAACTCACGCTTCATTGCCGAAGTAAAGAGTGGGGACCACAATGCGTCCCCCAGGGCGCGCGCGACTCGTCGTCAGCTCTTAGAATATCAGCTCGCTTTCGATGTAGACGGCGTCCTGCTTGTCGATATGAATCAGAAAAAGATTCATATCGTCTCTTTTCCCGACAGCTAAGCCTCAGAGGACTTGAGTTCGAATAACTGTCCGCCCACCCTGCGATAACGCTCGGGACAGCGCTCGCAAGAATACAAAGCGTCGGAAGAATCCATGCGAAGGGGCGCGCCACATCGGCAGACCCAGCCCACCTGTTTCGCTGGCTGACCCACAAATTCACCGTAGTCGGGAATGTCTTTTGTCACGATGGCTCCCGCTCCTACGAGGGCATAACGTCCAATGGTCAGACCACAGAGGATCGTCGAACGCGCGCCCAAAGAAGCCCCCTCTTTCACCACAGTTCGTTCAAACTTATCTGCAGCCTGAAACGCACGAGGCCGCTTTACATTGGTAAATGTCACGCCTGGGCCGAGAAAGACAAAGTCCTCCAGCTCGACACCGGAAAAGACCTGAGCGCCATTCTGCAAACGACAGCCCATGCCGACTTGCACGCCTCGGCCAAGAAAAACTCCTTGGCCGAGCATCGAGTCCGCACCAACTTGAGCGCCTTCCAGCACCTGTGCACCATGCCAGACCTTTGTTCCGCTGCCCAAAGAGGCTGATGGGTGCACCTCTGCGCTGGGATGAATAAATACACTGACCATGATTTCAAATAGCCTCCTGCTGACCTGGAGCCAAGTCAGAAGGACCAGCGGCTAATTCTTGCCTACACCTCGGAGAGCATCCTCCCAGGTCAAAAGAGCAACTGTCACCTTGGCAAGATCCTCCAGGTCGTTCGGCAGCTGTAATTGGATACCCGTGCGCTGAGCAAGCGCTGCGACAACAAAGGCCTGCAACTCTTCCTCCAGGGCATCTCCTGCCTCAACTTTGAGTTCTCTACCGTTGAGCCCTTGAATCGCCTCTCTCAACTTCGTCAGAGGCTCGTCCTCTTTGAAGATCGTCAGCAATTGCTCCAGAGCAATTGGTTCAGTGACTTCCACCACTCGATTCGTTAGTTCATCGACGTAGATCACGCCCCTCTCTCCCCAATAGAAGGAAAAACGTTCAGCCGGACCTGTCGGCGAAATATCAATCCGGAAACGAGTCTCTTCCGAAGTCTGAAATTCTGCCCAAGAGCGCTGATTCGCTTGCTCGCAAGAAGAAAGCTGCTGCGCTTCTCCTAAAAAGGCAATCGCCATGCTCAGGTCATGAGGAGCTAAAATCCACAAGGGACTAATACTGTCCCGCTCTCGACATCCCCAACGACGACTCACTATCGCTCGAAGCTGACCAATTGTCCCGGCGGCAATGCAGTCTTTCACACAGCGATAGATTGGATGAAAGTGCAGCAAATGCCCCACAGCAAAGACCGGATCAGTTGCAGCGTCATGCTGAGCTTGAGCAAGTCGCTCCAAGTCCAGTTCGGAGGTCGCTCCGGGCTTCTCAACAAAGACCGATACTCCCAAACGCAGGTAGTCAGCTGCCCAGGCGGCCTGCAAGTGGCAAGGGCCACAAATCACAACAGCATCGACCTGCATTCGCCCGGCTTGAATTTCTTCGCGAAGAAGATGTTCACCCTGAAAGTAGGCAAGATTCTTGCCGCCTTCGTTCGGGAGCATCCCAGATAGATTCGCATGAACCTTATCGGCAATTGCTACGACTTCGACCCGAGAAAAACCGAGCAACTTGCCCAATACACCTTGGCCCCATCTTCCGGTACCTACGAGGGCTACCCGAAGTGGCGCACTTTCTTTCGACGAGGAAATCATTTTCGGAACGCTCTCTTGAGAGAGGAAGCAACGTATTCTTGGGCTTCCTCAGTGATCTCAGGAAATAGAGGCAAGGCCAATAAGCCTTGGGCGGCGACCTCTGTATGAACTAAGGGTTGCGGCAGAGTCAACCGAGCGAAGAGGGGCTGTCTATGCAAGGGCGTCGAGTAATAGACTGAAGTTTGAATAGAATCTTCTCGCATCTTCTGTGAGAGTTCTTGGGCTCGAGGTGTTTGAAGAACGTAATAATTCCATGCCGAAGACATGCCGATCGCTTCTTGCGGTAGGAGCACCCCCTCCAAAGGCGCCAATAGTTCATGATAGCGAAGCGCAGCACTGCGGCGCCGTTCAACCCAGCTGTCCAGAAAGGGTAACTTGGCTGCTAAAATTGCTGCCTGCAGAGCATCCAGACGAAAGTTACCTCCGAGCTGCTCAAAGGTGCCCATCGCTAGGTCTCGGCCATGCACGCGTAATTGCTTCACCTTATTTATCAGAGCGAGGTCAGCAACGAGCATGCCCCCATCGCCAGCGCCCCCTAGAACCTTACCAGGGAAAAAACTGAAGGCGGCAGCATCTCCCCAAGCTCCGATCGGTATCTCTTGGTCTTCGCCTGGCGGCACGCCCCGCTCTCTCTGCTCATCAGCGTTTCGCTCCAATCGATGCTCTCTCAGGCGAATACTTGCACCCAAAGCCTGAGCCGCATCTTCCAGTAGAAAAAGATGATATTCCGCAGCAATCGCTCGAAGAGCTGGCATATCAGCGGGATGCCCAAAAAGGTGTACAGGCAAAATCGCTCGAGTCTTGGAGTTCACTAATTGGCGAACAGCGAGAGGATCGATGCACAGACTCGCCGGCTCGACATCTGCAAATACCGGCGTCGCCCCAACACGTAGTATGGCTTCTGCAGTAGCAACAAACGACAGCGAAGTCGTGATGACTTCGTCGCCCGCTCCGACACCAGCCGCTTGGAGGGCTAAAAAAAGCGCATCACTACAGGAAGACAGGCCTACGGCAGCAGCTGAGCCAACCCTCTGGGCCATGGCCTGCTCAAAGGTGGTCACTTCACCCCCAAGAATATATTGCTGCGACGCAAACACTCGAGCTGCTGCTTCTCGAATCAAGTGGCCAATTTCGGCATCTTGGGCACCCAGGTCAGTTAGAGGGATCTTCACGCCTCCTGTTATCGCTTATCGCCCCAGGCGTCGAGGCCTAGGAACGGTCATCGGCCGCAGTTAGACGATGCCTTGGGGGTTCAACATCTGAAAACGCCAGGCATCTGCCGCCATTTCTTCGAGCCCGGCCTGCGTCTCAAACCCTAGCACTTGGCGAGCTTTCTCTACCCTGGCGCAGCAGACAGCTTGGTCGCCAGGGCGTCGTGCGGCAAAATGATAGGGCAACGGCTTCCCAGAAGCCTTTTCGAAGGCTTGAATGACCTCCAAAACGGAATGCCCTTGACCTGTGCCTAAGTTAAAGACGTCAAAGCGTCCCCCTTGCTCGAGACGCTCGAGGGCAGCAACATGGCCACGTGCCAAATCCATCACATGAATATAATCTCGTATTCCTGTACCATCGGGAGTTGGCCAGTCTTGGCCAAAAACGGCTAATTCCTTGCGACGCCCGACTGCAACCTGGGCGACGAAAGGCATTAAGTTATTGGGCACACCGAGAGGGCTTTCACCGATTCTTCCTGAGGAATGAGCGCCCACAGGATTAAAGTAGCGCAAAACCAAGGCCTCGAACGAGTTGGTCGCGACGTAATCGCGTAATATCAATTCAATCATCAGCTTCGAGCGGCCGTAGGGGTTCACTGGCTCTAGGGGCGAGTCTTCGTTGAAAAGACCCTCCTGACTTCCTCGATACACAGTCGCCGACGAGCTAAAAACAATTTTTTTCACTCCAGCGCGTTGCATGCCAAGCAATAAGGTCGTCGTTCCGCTCACATTATTGTCGTAGTAACGAAGCGGGTCGCTCACTGACTCACCCACAGCTTTGAGGCCAGCAAGATGAATCACCGCATCGATTTTCTGGCTGCGCAACAAATCCTCGACAAGGCTCAAGTTTCGAATGTCGCCTTCAACACCCTTGAGCGACTTTCCAGTCAGCTCTCGCAGCCGCGTCAAGACAGCGAATGAACTGTTCGAGAAGTTATCGAGGATAGTCAATTGATGACCGGCCTCCAACAAGGCGACAGCAGTGTGCGAACCAATGAACCCCGCACCTCCGGTGAGCAAAACATTCATGTTCCTTGGTCTTAGACCTGCCGGCGGCCGCCTGCCATCGATTTTTGCCGAGAGAGATGTAGCTCTGCGAACTCGTCACCGCCTTTGTTTTCGTCCCAGCACCCAGCTCTCCTCCAGACTCGGAGAAAACAAGCTTGAACTAGACACTTGAGGTCTTCCACGACTAGTATTCCTGCCCATGTACTCTTTGGCCGGAAAGACCGTCCTCGTTACCGGAGGAACCGGATCCTTTGGAAAGACATTCATTCGACGACTACTTAAGGCAGAGAAAGACCTGCGTAAGGTCGTTGTCTTTTCGAGAGATGAATTAAAACAATTTGAGATGGCTCAAGAGCCTGAGTTTCAAGACCCGCGGGTGCGATTCTTTATCGGAGATATTCGAGATCGACAACGA